>JACRLS010000250.1 GCA_016235225.1 Nitrospirota bacterium
CCGAAATTCACCAGATCGACTGATCAACAGATTGACAGAGGCGGTGAGGGAGGAAAGGAGCGGCTATGAGAGGCAAGACGAGAGGAGTGGTGATTGCGTGCGCTGTATTGGCTGTGGCGGGACTGGTGTCGTTGCCGCGCCTGCTGTTTGGGAACGACCAATCTCGGGCTAAAGAACTCATCCAGCAAACTTGCGTGCAGTGTCATCGGTTGGAGGGGAAACCGGATTCGCGCTTTAACCTCAAAGCACCCGATCTCATCTGGGCCGGGAGCAAGTATCAGCGGCCGTGGCTGATCGGATGGCTGATGGGCAAAGAAGAGCCGCTGTATGCCAAGGGCTATCGGTGGGATCTGCCGGGAGCGGTGGGGAAGCATGCCACGGTTTCGGAGTCCGACGCCAATGCCATCGCCGACTATTTCCAGCAGCACTACAAGGATCCCCGTGTGCAGGTCGGCGCCTTTGATGTGACGAAGGTCAGTGCGCTGGAGGTGGAATTCGGACGGCAGGCCTTCAAGGCCCATGCCTGCATCGGGTGCCACGTCATCGAAGAGAATGGCAAGATCGTCGGCGGCCCGCAGAGCGCCTCGCTGGTGGCCTCCGGCAAACGCTACAACCTGGATTGGCTCTTCCGCTTCGGGCTGAACCCACAAGATTTTGTGCCGCACAGCGGCGAGTTCCTTGCGGATGCCACAGAGCCGCAGTTGCGCGCCGTAATCGGATTCCTCGCGGTGCAAGGCGTAAAAGACTTCACGTACTATGAACCCTGGACCAGCCAGGAATTCGGCATGGCCAGCGTCGAGCGCGGGAAACTGATTTACAAGGAATACTGTTCGCAATGTCACGGCCCGACCGGAAAGGGTGATGGGCCCGCCGCCTCGGGGTTGGAGCCCAAGCCGGCAGTGCATGCCAACATGGCCTTTGACAAGCTGCCGACGGAATATCTCTACAATGTCATTAATCACGGTGGGCGGGCCATCGGCAAATCGACCAGCATGCCCTATTGGGGATTGACGATCGGGCAGCAAGGCGTGGCGGATGTCATGGCGTATCTCAAGGACACCTTCAAAGGTGCTCCCGCTGTAACGGCGCAAGCCTCCGTGCAGCCGGGGAAGCTGCCCGGAGTCTGCCCTCAGCCGCGCAAGACGCAAGAAGCGCCCGGCTCCTTCCTGGAGTTGAAGAATCCGCTGCTGGCGAAGTCTGAGCAGGTCGCAGTCGGCAAGAAGTTGTTTCAGGAAACGGCAAAACCGCTGGCCTGCATGAACTGCCACGGGACCCACGGAGACGGCATGGGACCGGCAGCGCTAGGGCTGACGCCGCCGCCGAGAAACTTCACATGCGGCCAAACCATGAAGGGCATTCCGGACGGCCAGCTCTTCTGGATCATCAAGAACGGCTCGCCGGGCACGGGCATGATGCCGTTCGCCGGGTTGTCCGACGATGAGGTCTGGCAACTGATTCACTATCTGCGGAGCTTGGCAAGATAGGACGTTAAGACATCCTTATGGAGCGCTGCCGCCGGCCGAGTGTGCGCGCAGATCCAATGCTCGATTACCGGGGAGGACACCATGGACAGGGTCGTCATCAAGCCTCCCAACAACGGACCACTTCACGTCAAGGGGCCAATGAAGATTGTGACCGAAGGCGGGCGAGAGATCGCGTTCGACGGAGACGAAGCCTGGCTCTGCCGGTGCGGTCATTCGGCAAACAAGCCATTCTGCGACGGCGCCCATAAGAAAGCTGGCTTCACGAGCAACTTGGACGAGAGGTCATAACCGTCACGGCGTGTCTCGTGGCCAGCGCCTCCACCTAAAGGCATGCCGGATTACATCACACCGGTTGCGGAACGTGACCGTACGGTGGCGTTTGAGCGGCGTTTCTATGAACCGTCGCTCGTTTTTCGTGAAGCGGACCTCGTCCGAAAGCTGCCGACCAGAACGAGATACGAACGACGAATCCGGAGGATGGCTTGTTTCACCCGTCTGCGCAGGAAGCCACGGCTGTCCGGCCTTCGTAGCCGAAGCCGCTTCGGCGGAGTAGGCTAAAGCCGTAGGGCTCCACAATATGAACATTCTGTTAGGAAAGCTCGGCAGCGGCTGAGGTGAACCCCAATCCGACAATCATTCATGGTCTCACGTCCATCTCGCGGGTCCTGTCGCGGCGAACAGCCCAGGGACCCGTTGCTCGTTCGTTGCAACGGGTGAACGCTCACTCAAAGACCCGGCCGCCTCACCATCTCGGCGGCGCACAAACGTGGCGCCGGGATCCGTTGCTTCAGATTGCAACGGGTGGCTCGTCGCGCCGTGCGCCCCATCCCCCAGTGACGGGCACCGCTTGCTCGTCTGTGGCAAGCGGTCGAACCGTTGCGCGCGCCTGGGCTCCCGTTCGCCGCACCGCCCGCGACTTCCCGCATAGCACCATCCAGATTATTTTCGGATTGAGATGAATGCGGGTACAGAGCTTACATCGGTGCTTGGGCTGGGGCATTTGGCAACAGCGCGCGGTGGTCGGTCTGACCTGAAAAACCCCACCAGGCCGCCGGCACATTCCTTCCCAATGAGTCGACACGACAAATCCTCAGGTCTTCCCACCACTTGCGTGTGGTCATTGAGGGGGCCCACAAGGCATGCTCCATGCTCTGCCCCAAAATGACGAAAGTTGGGGGCTGCGCATTCCGTTCTGGCGAGAGAAAAGGGTCGGCCATGATCGCCACGGGGAACATGGCATCCAAACAACCACAAATATCGTCGGCTCACCCTGTCTGCGGTCGGTGCGGCGGTTTCATGAGAGCGGAGTGGGTCAATGGCTGGCATGGAGACATGGAATGCCGGCGCTGTGTCATCTGCGGCGACCGGGTGGATCCCGTCATCCTCGCGAATCGGCAGGACTTCCGGAGCACATCGCACGATCGTCATATCAGCAGCGCGCCTCGCAATGCCCGGTGGCTGCATCAGCGTCGGGTGAGCATCCGCAGCGGTCGCACGGGCTAGGGAGAGAAGAGGAAAGGAGGTCACCATGCCCATCCTGAAGAGACTCAAGGACTATCTCGACCGCCAGAATGTCCCCTATCAAGTGCTCGCCCATCACGAAGCCTACACGGCGCCGGAAATCGCCCACACCTTGCATGTGTCGGGGAAGATGCTTGCCAAGGTGGTGATGGTCAAGGCAGACGAGCGATTTGTCATGACGGTGCTCCCGTCGAACTGGCAGGTGGACTTCACACGCCTTATGGAAGTGCTGGAAGCACGACACGTGCGTCTGGCTACCGAAGACGAGCTCAAGGGACTGTTCCCGGATTGCCAGATCGGGACGATGCCGCCGTTCGGGAATCTCTACGGCATAGACGTGTATGTGGACCAGTCGCTCACGGAAGACGAGGAGATTGTCTTTCAAGCAGGCACCCATTTGGGTGCCGTGAAGCTGCGGTATCAGGATTTTGCCAACCTGGTTCATCCGAAAGTGGCTGAGTTCCATCAGGCACCTGCAGAGCTGGCCGGTTAGCGAAGCTGATCGTGGTGCAGAGTGTAGAGGATCTGCACCGAAATGAGGTGGCTTGCAATGAGAGGTTCTGCTGCACAGACTCCAACAGTTGGCCCGGCAGCTCTTTGCGCAACACGGGCGTTCTCCACTCTACACACCGGCTGAAAAGGTCGAGCGGGTGGGAGAAGAACTGCTGGCCGGCAAAGGGATCCATGCCAACGTGGATTTCTACTCAGGCGTGCTCTACAAAACGATGGGCCTCGATGAAGACTTCTTCCCGACCATGAACCTACGATAAGGACGGGTCTCCACAACTAGCGAGGTGCATCATGAGAATCCATCTCCCCTTCCTTGGCGCGGCGGTCGGCATCATGGCGCTGCTCGGTACGGTCGTGGCACCAAGTCCGAAAGAGGCTCGATCCCAGATCCAAGAAGGCCACGAGCAGCGGATTGAGATCGTCATTGAGGATCGTACCTTCTTTCTGGCCAAAGGTGGCCCCATCCAGTTAGTGACACCCATCGAGATCGTCTTGGAGAATCGTGACCAGGTCCGCCACGGCTTTACGTCATCGATGTTGATCGGGCTCCTCGTCTCCGGGGAAGACGATCAGATCACGACGTATGGGAAAGGCGTGGAAGGATTCTACGTGAATCCCGGGAAGACCCTGGTGATCCGGTTCAGGGCTGAACGGCCCGGGAGCATTCCGTTCCACTGCGATCTCCATGAGCGCATGAAGGGAGAACTCTATGTACTGGAGGTCCCCACGGCATAGAAAAGGAGGTCACGCGTTATGGTTTCGCAGCAGCCGGCCGTGAATGGCAGAAGCGCTCAACGCGGGTCGGCAGTTCACGTTCCAGTGGGTCTTCTTCATGCGTTGGATCGATCCCGCCGCCTACACAGGCCGGGGAATCAAGGGAGGATCATGTGAGCATGACAATCGCGTCGAAAATCGTGCGGCGGGTCGCCACCATCGATGAAAACAAATCCGTTCTCGACGCGGCTAAACTCATGACTGAGGGATTCATTGGGTCCGTGGTTGTCACCAATTCGTCCGGGATTCGAGGTCTCTTCACGGAGCGTGAGTTGGTGATGAACGTGGTTGGGAAGGGGAAGGGGAAGGACCCGGAAAAGGTCCAGATCAAGGACGTGATGA
>JACRLS010000251.1 GCA_016235225.1 Nitrospirota bacterium
CTTCCCGAACTTGATCAGCTGGGGGACCAGCCGGGCACCCATGTCCACCGGCACCGCAAACCCGATGCCGGCGAAGGCACCACTGGGACTGACGATCTGCGTATTCACGCCGATCAAGCGTCCGGCGCTATCCAACAAGGGGCCGCCGGAATTGCCGGGATTGATCGCGGCATCCGTCTGGATCACGCCGTCGATCGTCCGCTCGGACAACGACTTGATCGACCGCCCGAGCGCGCTGACGACTCCGGTCGTCAAGGTATGGTCCAACCCGAAGGGGTTCCCGATCGCCAGCACCTTTTGGCCGACACGCAACTCCCGGGAGGATCCCGGTTGGACCGGTACGAGCTTCTCCCGCGCCGCCTGAATTTTCAACACTGCCAGATCGTGGTCCGGATCGACCCCGACGACCTTCGCCTGGTAGTCGGCACCGTCGCTCATCACGACGCTGATCGTGCTCGCCCCATAGATGACGTGGAAATTGGTGACGAGATGCCCCTCCTGGTCCCATACGAAGCCTGAGCCGGACCCCTGGGGGACCTCCATCACGTTCAACGACCATAGATCGCGCCGGAGCGCCGAGTTGGTAATGAAGACGACGGACTTCGAGGACCGCTCGAACACCTGAATCGTCGCCAGCTCATCGGCTCCCAATGCCGTCGCCGGCACGTTCGGCCGGGCCGTGGCTTCCACGCCCGGCTCCGACTGAACCGATCCGACCACAGCCCCCCACCATATTGTCATCACGAGCATCCCGATTGCGACAGACATCCGTGATTCGTGCCTCATGACATCTCCTCAGGCCTCCTCAATGGTACCTAGGGTCGTATTGTACGGGGGATTGCGCCGATGATCCAGCATGGCGGGCGCCTGAGGATTGAAGCATTCGCGCTCGCTCCCGGCCCCCTCAAGCCCTGCGGCCACGGTGCCGATACAGAGACACGCGATGGCCTAGAACCCAGCAGGGAGACCATCTCCCGATCCCTGCGAGACTCAAGGGGGCCGCTCGGGAGGCAGCGACGGCTTATGTTCGATCTCTTTAATTCTCGGCCTGGACCAGCCGACTCAGCCGGCCTCAAAGAGGTGCCGGTGGCCCAGCTTCGGGTCGGCATGTATGTCGTCCTCAATAATTGCTCCTGGTTCAAGCATCCCTTTCCGCTGAAAAGCTTCCGGCTGACCTCCCGCGATCAGATCAAAACCATTGTGGGTCTTGGGCTGAAGACCGTGCCCGTGGATGTGGAGAAATCCGATCCGAACGCCTTCCGCTCCTCCGCAGAGGAGGCGCCGGCCCAGGCGAGGAAGTCGCAGCCTACAGCGCCGGGCGAAGCCAATGTGCCGGCGGATGAGGCGGCAGCAGCGTCAGAGTCCTCCACGTCTCCGGAGCTCTCATCCCCGTTCTCCATGGAACAGTATGAGGACACCCTGCAGGCGGCGAACCAGGCTTTCAAGCAAGCGCTGCAGGACAGTACGCGGATCATGAAGGAACTGAGCCTAGGCGAAATGGAAGGCTATGGCATCGTCCAACAGATGGTAGACGACCAGAACGAACGGGTACAGGACGATGACCACACCAATGCCTTTCTCAGTACGCTGAACCTGGACGAACTTCCAGGGCCCGGTGCCCTCCACGCCTTGAACGTGTGCGCCCTCGCCATGAAGGTCGGAAAACAATTGGCACTTGGAACAGAGCAGATCAGGATCTTGGGAATCGGCGCATTGTTCCACGATATCGGAGAAAGTCGGGTCCCGGCGACGATCGTGAAACAGCAGGGCGTGCTGACCTCGATGCAGCAACGTCAGTTTGAAGAGCACGCCAAAATTCCCACGTTCCCGGCTCTGGGCTTCACGATCATCCAAGAGCATCACGAGCGGCTGGATGGATCCGGCTATCCCTTCGGGCTCAAAGCCAACAAGCTGTCATTTCTGTCCCACATCGTCATGGCCGTCGATGAGTTCGAGAGCCTGATCAATCCCCGTGATCCTGCGCACATGATGAGTCCTGCCGAAGCCCTGTCATACCTCTATGCCAAACGGCAGGACGCCCTCTCGAAAGACGTCATCGTGGCCATGATCCAGACGCTGGGACTGTACCCTCCCGGGAGTACAGTCCAACTGTCGGAAGGATCCCTGGGGCTGGTGCTCAGCACCAATAGTGAAGACCGCTCACGGCCGATGGTCCTCTTGTACGACCCACATGGTTCCCAGGAGCCGCGGCGCATTGTGAATTTGATGGACAGCCCCTCGCTGAGTATCTCTCAAGCGGTACTCACAAAGGACCTACGACCGGAAGTGGCGGGGTACCTCAACTTGAAGCGCTGGGTCGGTTATTCCCTTCACTCCTCGCTGGGAGTCACCAAGGCGCTCCACCCCGGTCTTCCCGAAGCAGCCTAAGCCCGGAAGGGCCCTGGCAGCCCGCACTCCAGACCGGCCGGACCCTGCCCGGCATTCAAGCTTGGACCCCCGACAACCGATACAAAAAAGCATCCATTCCAGAATGGAGAAGATCGCCTGTCCGAGGCGGATGAGACGGCGTAGGGCCGTCGAGTAGGGGCCGACAACGCATGATCGATATCTTCAAGGCCCGGACTGAAGACACCGCCCCCGCCAGCCTCAAAGAGATGCCGCCGGTTCAACTCCGGGTCGGCATGTATGTCATTCTCAATTGCTCCTGGTTCAAACACCCCTTTCCGCTGAAGAGCTTCCGGCTGACCTCCCAGGGTCAGATCAAGACCATCCTCGGTCTCGGCCTCAAAACCGTGACCGTCGATATGGGGAAGTCCGATGGGGCCGCCTTTCGCGCCGTTACCGAACGGACACCTGCCGAGGCGCAGCCCCAGAGCCACGCGGCGGTGGTCGAGGCGGACACGCCGCCTGAACCATGCATCGGGAAACCTCCGGTTGAAGAGGCAGGATGGCCTGACGCCACTCCCTCGCCGGACCCACCGCCACCGCTTTCCATCCAACAGTACGGCACGATTCTGCAGAAAACCAAACAGACCTTCAAACAGGAGTTGCAAGACAGCTCGCGCATGATGAAGCAGCTCTGTTCAGGCTCGGAGGAAGGATTCAAGACGGCCAATCAGATGGTGAACAAGCTGAACGATCTCGTCAAGAATCAGTACAACACCAGCGCCATCATCAGCATGCTGAATGTGGAGGACCTCACGGAAACCAGTGCGCTGCACGCCCTGAACGTCTGCGCTCTCTCCATGATGGTCGCAAAGCAATTCGAGCTCAGCGCGGCTCAGATTAAAGTCGAAGGGATGGGCGGCCTGTTCCACGACGTCGCGGAAGATCAGATCCCCGCCAACATTCTGAAGACACAGGGTCGGCTGAACTCCGCCCAGCAACGCCAATATGAAGAGCACCCGAAACTCGGCGCGCAGATCGCATCCAATATCCCGGGGTTCCCGGACGAGGCGTTGCAGATCATCCGGGAGCATCACGAGCGATTGGACGGATCCGGCTATCCGTTCGGCCTGAAGGGGGAGCGGATCTCACTCCTTTCCCAGATCGTGATGGTCGTGGACGAATACGACACCCTCATCAATCCTCGCGAGCCGTCCCACGCACTCAGCCCGTCTGAAGCCCTCTCGGAACTCTATGTCAAACGTCGAGGCCCCATCTCGGACGACGCGATCGTCGCCCTCGTCCAGACCCTGAGCGTATACCCGCCCGGTAGCATCGTCGAGTTGTCCGATGGGTCTGTGGGGCTGGTCATGAGCACGAATTTCAGGAACCGGATGCGTCCCATGGTCCTGCTGTACGACCCGAGCGTCTCCCAGGAGACTCCGCGCATCGTGAATTTAATGGACGACCCATCCCTTGCCATCGATCAATTGATTCCCAAGCACGACATCCGCCCCGAAGTGGCCGACTATCTCAGCCTCAAGCGATGGATCGGGTACTTCATCCATGCCTCCATGGAGGCCGCCAAGGAGCAGGAAGCCAGCCTCTCTCCCGCCGCGTGAGGTTCCTCCGGCCACAACCAGTCCCGTCCGCAACACCCTGGTTCCATACTCGGAACACTGCCGGGTGAGGCGATTGATGAGGAATGCGGATTCAGATGACGTGGCCGGACGGACCCGGCATCCTTCAATGGCCGTGGGAAACAGCTTGAGAGTCCGAAGTCGACCGGCCTCGACTTCGAGCAGGAAGCGGAACGACAAGTCGTTCCGTTCGAGGGCATCCACCGCATAATCGTCCACAAAATCACCCGCAGAATAGAGAATCGCTTTGCCATGGTAAAACTCGATTCCCTGCGGCGAGTGGTTGGAGTGTCCCCAATAGCAATCGGCTCCCAGGTCAAGGAGTTGTTGCGCCAGCGTACGGATGGTCCGGGTCGGTGCCCCCCAGTTCGGCCCGACACGGGCACTGACGAGAACAAACGGCGCCAACTCCCTCGCGTGCTTCAATGCCTGATCTACACGCGCCGGATAGAGTTCATCAAATGCATGAGCTGTGTAGCGGATGCAATTGATCCCAAAGCGTGTATTGATGGCTTCCCACTCGGGCTCGTTGTCCGTGAGAGAAATCACCGCCACCCTTGTTCCGGCAGCAGGGACCGTGACCGGAGCCGCGGATTGTCCCATGCCAGACCCTGCTCCGGCATGGGCAATACCGGCGGAGCCGAGTAACGGCAAACACTCCTTCATGCGGCCTCCGGCCCATAATCCAGGACATGATTGTTCGCCAGAGAGAGAAACCCCGATCTCCGCCCTTGGAGGACCTGAATGGCGCGAGGGTATGCCCGGAAGTGAAA
>JACRLS010000101.1:0-3465 GCA_016235225.1 Nitrospirota bacterium
CGACAGGATCTATTTATCCTGCGTGACTTGCTCGATCAGTACCGAGCCGACAAGGGGCAATATCCCAAGGCCCTTGCGGAACTCGTGTCAGGCGGGTACCTGCGCACGATGCCGGTGGATCCCTTTACCGCATCGCCGTCGAGCTGGCAGGAAATCGCGGAGCCGTCAGAAGGCGGGATCTGGGATGCCCGTTCCGGTTCGGATCTCGTCGGAAGTAACGGCCTTCCCTACAACCAGTGGTAGTCAACCGTGACATATCGATGACTCTTATGGATCGGGGTCAGCATCACATGCGCCAGTCACGTCGGCCGTCACCTGTTCACTTACAGGCGCACCCAGGAGGGCTGCTGCTCATCGGCGCCTTGCTAATGGCCATCGGGGTGACTGGCTGTACGAGGAGCTTCCTCAACGGAGATCCCTATTCCATGCCCGAAGTCCTGAAGGCCGAGCTGGACCGAGCCCAGCAGAGCGCCAAGGAGCTGCGCGCCGAAGTGGACAAACTGCAGAACGAGCTGGCAGTGACGCGCATCGCCAAAGCCCAACTAGAAGGCACGCTGCGTGATGCCGAGCGGCGGGCCGGGGAGTCTCGACAGGTGATTGAGCTGCAGCGTGAAGAACTGGCACGGGCGCGGAACGAGCGGGAGCGGGTGGTTACCACCGGCAAGGATTTGAACGCGCAATTGACCTCACTGCAAGCGCAGATGGCTGAACAGGCGCGTCTGCAGCAGCAGTTGGTGGAGCTGGTTCAGCGACCGCCGCGATCCGGTGGAAGCGGACGCGCGAGGCGGATGGAGATGGAGACAAGTTCAGGCGGCGCCACCACGCCCCCGGCGCCGAAGCCCATGGCCATCCATATCGGCTCGCGTAGCAAGGTGAACGGCGCCGCGACCTTGAAGAAGCTTGAAGTCAAGCGAGGCGACACCTTGCGATCGATCTCCAGGCAATACGGGGTCGCTGTCACCGAATTGACCACGTTGAACAGCATCACGGAACCCGATCGGATTCTCGTGGGGCAGATCTTGCTGCTCCCCTCATCGGCGCAAGAACCGGGATTGGAGAATGAGGCCCCGATGGAACCGACTCCGCCCTCACCGTGAGGCGCTAGCCCGCATGGATCTCTGCGGGGCGGGCATTCGGCAGTCATGGATGAGCCATCATGCCCAGTTTCTACTACAGAGTCGCCCATCACGACGGCCGGACCGTCGAAGGGTACCTGGATGAGGAAAACGAGGAACATGCCCGCGCACTCCTCAAGAGTCAGGGCTATCTCGTCTTCCAGGTCCGCAAGGGAGGCGGATGGGCCGGCTCACTCCTTGGCGGCTTCAAGCAATCCTACGGAAAGGTCTCTCACAGCGAGTTTCTCGTCTTCAATCAGGAACTGCTCGCCCTTCTAAAGGCCGGTCTTCCCATCCTCAAGGTCTGGGATCTGCTCATTGAACGCGCCCGGCACCCGGCGTTCCAGGCCGCCCTGCGGGCCGTGCGCCAGGATATCCGCGGCGGCGTGTCCAGCTCGGACGCCCTGGCTCGACATCCGGAGCATTTTCCCCGCCTCTATGTCGCGACGCTGAAGGCCGGCGAACAGTCCGGCAATCTGCCGGAGGTCCTTCAACGCTACATCACCTATCTCAAGCTCATGATCGAGCTCCGGCAGAAGATCACCAAGGCGCTGGCCTATCCGGGGTTCCTCGTGCTAGTCGGGGTGGGGGTGATCGCATTTCTTTTAACCTACGTCATGCCGACCTTTGTCGCGATCTACGGCGACCAGGCCAAGTCGCTGCCGCCGGCGACCCTCGTCCTCATGAACTTGGTGAAAGTCATCCAGGGATGGTTTCCGCTCTTCTTGCTGGGCACTGTGGTCGGGGCCATTGCCTTCCGATACTGGTATCGGAGTGAGTCGGGACGGCCTGTCTGGGATCGCTTTCTCCTCGCGCTGCCGGGCTTAGGGGCGCTCCTGACCAGGCATTACACCATCCAGCTCACCAGGACGCTGGCAACGGTGTTGGCCGGGGGAATTCCGTTGGTGGAAGCCCTGCACATCGCTAAGGGCTCGGTCACCAACCGTGAAGTGTCGGATGCGCTCGGCGGGGCCGTCGATCGGGTCAGAAACGGGGAGACCTTGGCGGCCTCATTGGCCGACATCAAGACCATTCCGAAAATGGCGCTGGAAATGATCGCTGTGGGGGAAGAAACCGGCTCCTTGGAGACGATGCTGCGCGACGTGGCTGAGTTTTATGAATCCGAGCTGGATGTGCGGCTCAGCCAGTTGACGACCTGGATCGAACCGGTTTTGATCCTGGTTATGGGCCTCTTCGTGGGCACGATCGTCGTCATCATGTACCTGCCGGTGTTCCAAATGGCCGGGACCGTCCAATAGGGGAACGCCATGTCACGCGCTACCGCCCGTAAACGTCTGAGCGAAGTCCTCGTTTCTCAGGGACTGCTGACCCGTGAAGCCGTCGAGGAAGCCTTGGCCCGGATGAGTCCCGCGCAAACCTCTCTCGGCGACCTGCTGCTGCAAGATCGCGCTTTGACGGAAGAACAACTCGGCCGGGCCCTCGCGGAACAATACGGACTGGTGTTCGAGCCGCTCCAGGACTTTCGAGTCAACCCCGACTTCTATCATTCTGTCCCCGTAGAACTCATGCACCGGCACCCCTTTGTCCCGCTGGACGAATATGACGGGGCGCTCGTGATCGCCATTCCGGACCCGCACAACCTGCCGTCGCTGGATGAGCTGGAGCTGATGCTCAATCGCCCGCTGCTCTTGCGGGTGAGCACCAAGACCTCGATCCAGGCCGCCTTGTCCCGCAGCGAAGGCTCCATGCAGGCGCTGAAAGCGATTGAAGCGGAATACCGCTCCGTCCTGGTTCGGGAAGACGAACGGGGCGACGAAGTCCTGTCGGTCGAGAAAATCACCAAGGACCAGAGCCCCGTCGTCAAACTGGTCGATACTATCTTATTGAGCGCACTGCAGAAGCGGGCCAGTGACATTCACATTGAGCCGACGGACCGAGCCGTCCAAGTCCGATTCCGTTTGGACGGCATCCTCATACCGGCCTTGGAACCGTTGGATATCAAGCTCCACGCGTCTCTGGTCTCCCGTCTGAAAGTCATGTCCGAGCTGGACATCGCCGAGCGGCGGATTCCGCAGGACGGCCGGTTCGGCATCCGCATCGATCGAAAGCGGGTCGACTTCCGCGTCTCCGTGCTGCCCAGTTCATTCGGCGAATCGGTCGTCATCCGGATTCTCGATCGGGAGTCCATCACCGCCGGCGTGAGCGCCCTTCGGCTGGATCGCCTGGGCTTTACCCTGTCGGACCTCAAGCGCTTTCGGCGCGCGATTCATGAGCCCTACGGCATGGTGCTGGAGACCGGCCCGACCGGGAGCGGGAAGACCACGACACTCTATGCCGCCATCACCGAGCTCAACACAGTGGAGGATAAGCTCATTACGATCGAGGATCC
>JACRLS010000101.1:3472-7911 GCA_016235225.1 Nitrospirota bacterium
CACCTGCCTGGGGTCGTCCAGATCCAGGTCAATGAAAAAAAAGGGCTGACGTTCGCCCGCGGACTGCGATCGATCCTCCGTCACGATCCGGACAAGGTCATGGTCGGCGAAATCCGAGATGCCGAGACGGCGCAGATCGCCATCCAGTCGGCCTTGACCGGCCACTTGGTGTTCACGACGGTCCATGCGAACAACGCCTTCGACGTCATCGGACGGTTTGTGAATATGGGGATCGAGCCCTACAATTTCGTCTCGTCCCTCAATTGTATTCTGGCCCAACGGCTGCTCCGGATGAATTGTTTGAACTGTCGAGAGCAAGTGACCCTCGACCCTCAAGAAGCCGAGATCTCAGGACTCGATTTCGCCCGCTACAAGACGGTCCCATTTTACCGCGGGCGGGGCTGCGAGGCCTGCCACGGGACGGGCTATCGGGGACGGCAAAACATCACCGAGTTCCTCAACCTGTCCGACGAAATCAAGGAGATGATCCTGGCGCGAAAACCGCCGACAGAGATCCGCCTCCGCGCGGTGGCGGACGGCATGACCAGCATGCGGCAGTCGGCCATGGCGAAGGTCCTGGCAGGCGAAACGACGCTGAAGGAGATCAATCGCGTCAGTGCGGTGGATCCGATCTAACTAAGGTGAGAGCTGATGTGGCGATCGTTCGGCAACCCAGACTGCGCGCTGAAAATCGGCATCCAAGGCGCCGTTTGGGTTGAGGCGCACCGTGGGATCACCGGTCGCGTGAATCCCCGCTACCACATGGTCGATCTGCCCACTGGCGCCATCCGTCCGTCCCCGATGGAGCCCAACATCGTGGAGATGGATGTTGTCGAGGCGCGCCTCCGGGAGCTGATTCTGCCTGAATCTGGCGGGGTACTGCTCCAACGGCTCGGAGTGCCCGCGCTTCTGCGCCCGATGTGCCTCGTTCTCCCGGATCTCGCTGTTCGGGTCGGTCTTCTCGCCGTCGATGCGTTCCCGGATCGGTTCGTGGAACAGGAGGCCCTCGTTCGCTGGCGGTTGGAGCAAGAGCGACTGTTTCCCATGGCAGGAACCCGCGTGGCTTTCCAGACGTTCGGCCAACACAGCAAGAAGCAGAAAGCCCCGCAGACGGTCCTCGCCGTGGTGATCCGGGACACCATCCTGTCTCAGTATGACCAGCTCTGCGAGCGGCTCGGACTGTCGGTGGTCGATCTGGATATCAGCACGTTTCGACTCTGGAACCTCTGGATCCGGGGAGCCGGACGTGCGGAATCCCAGCAGCCTGACAGTGGGATCGTGTGGCTCAATCTCCTGGACGGTGGGTTCACCATTGCAGTCTTTCAGAGCGGAGCCCCCGTCTTCTTCCGCAACAAGCCGCTTCCCTCCGGCAGGGCAAGCGAACCACGCCCGAGGATTCGCACTGAGTATGTGGTCAACGAGCTGACCAGTTCGCTCTTGTACTGCCAGGAACAACACCCGAAACTGGCCCCGAAACGGCTCGTGCTCGTCGGGCACGACCTCCCGCCGGCGCTCAGCAAGGATATTCTGCAAGCCTGTCAGTTGGAGGTGTCCGAACTGGGCTGGGATACGGCTGAGTCGCTCGGCTGGTCTCAGGCGTTTGATCACTCACCGCTGGAACTCCTGGAGGCGGTCGCGGGCCTCGCAGGCGCGGCGTAGAGGACACTCACGGATGATCAAGGGCTGGCCGCCTCTTCACATCAACCTCAGCGCGCGCTTTCGCGCGTACGTGCGTCCGCTGGGCTGGATCCTGGTCGCGGTGTGCCTGGCGCTGGCCGTCGGCATTGTCACGGAGATCCAACAGGCCGCTTCACTGGAACTGCGCATCGCCGAGATCAGTCCGGCTCTTGCCCGCGTTCGTGATCAGGATCGTCAGCTTCAGGCTGAAAGTGGGAAAGCCGGTTTTGATGTGTCAGATGGGGCGATCAAGCAGTTGCCTGTGCAGGTCGGCTTCGCCAACCAGCTCGTGGCCAAACGAACCTTTTCGTGGACGGCGTTCTTGAGCGACCTGGAAGAAGCCGTGCCGTCTCGCGTGTCGATCCACTCCATCCGAGTGGAAGCCAAGGCCTCGCTGATCCGTTTGGCGGGGTCGGCCAAGTCCCTTCAAGACGTCACGACGTTTGCCCGGCTCCTGGACGATCACCGGAGCTTTGCCAACCCGGCGTTGGTTCAGCATCATGGGCAAGAGGATGGCCATATCGAATTTGACATGACCGTCACCTATACCCCGACACCGAAATCAGGATGAAGAAGCTCACTGAACATCTGCACCGTCTGGCCAAAGAGCCCTATGCGCCGCTGCTTCCGTGGGGAGCCTTGGCGATGGTGCTCACACTGGTCTGGCTCCTCATCCAATCCCTGCTGGTAGGGCCGGCCCAGGACCGGCTGACCCAGTTGGAGAGTGAATGGAGCACGGCCCGGCAAGTGCTCCTTCAGCGGCATGAGGCTCGTCAGACGAGACAGGAGCTGTCCCGGTTCATGGGCGCGTTGCCCACCACGCAGGAATTTGCACCGTTGGCGCTGGCGATTTCAGAAGAGGCCAAGCGGTACAGCGTCAAGTTGCCGGCCCTCTCCTACCGGCTCGACAAGCCCGAGGCCGGCATGGCGACCAAGGCACTTTTTCAGGGAACAGCGACAGGCCGTTATGAAGATCTCCGGCGATTCATCTATCATCTGGAAACGTTCAAACAACTGTTGTTCATCGAGGACCTGACCGTCCTGCGCACCAATACCCGGTCCGGAGACGCCGTGACGGTCAACATTCAAATCGCAACCTATCTGCGAGGCGGGCCGCCGTCCGGCCCGGCCAAACCGAAGTCGACATGAGCGAGCAACAGAAAAAGCTCGTCATGATCGGATTGATGGGCCTCTGCGCGCTGGCCGTGGTCTGGCGTGTCCTGGGCACAGAAGAGCCCGCCCATGTGCCCCTCAAGTACGTCTCCGGCCAACCCGGTCCTCGGGAGGGGAGTGGTGCCCAAGCAGGCAGCGGCCTCCGGCCGGCCGGCGTGGATCAACTCCTGCCAGGCAATGCCAAGGCGACGCACGAGTTCAAGAAACCCAAGAACATCTTTGCGCCCCTTAACATGCGAGAGGACCAAAATGAGACTTCGAACAAGCGAGTGGCCGGCCGGCGACCCCCTAAGCAGCCGCTCGCTTCGTTCGTGCATCCCCCCGCCGACGTGGTGCCCCCCCCGTCGCCCCCGCCTTCACCCGAGGAACTTGCCGCCCAAGCCGCGCGCGACGAGCTGGCACGGTACCGCTATCTGGGCTATCTGAACCGTCAGGGACGCAATCAAGCGGTGCTGGCCAAAGAACAAAAGCTCCACATTGTGTGGACAGGAGAGACGATCGAAGGCCGGGTGATGGTGAAGGCGATCACGTCCACGGCCGTCACGCTGCAAGAGGTCCCTTCGCAGGTGGAACAGATTCTCCAACTTTCATCAGAAGGCGGGTAGAAGTCGGCTTCATCACATGAGTTCCTGTCACCCCCCTCATCGACGCGGAAAGCCTGACCGGCATCAGGGCGTTCGCAGAATCTGCCTGGTCAGTGCGACGTGCCTAATCATCACCCTTGGGCTCCTGGGAGGATTTTGCGTAGACATGGCTCTTGGGGAGGAGGCCGGACCGCCTGTCATCCACCTCGATGGCGGCCTGCTCACCCTCTCCGTTCGAAATGTTCCCCTGCAGGAGATTCTAGACATCATCGGACGGGCAGGGGGAATAGACATCAGCATCTCTGGGGCGGATGGTCAGATTCGGGTCTCGCACTCCTTTGTCGGGCGTCCGCTCGCTGAGGGCTTGGCCGAGCTGTTGAACGGGCGAAACTATCTCTTCTTGTACAAAGGCCGGGGGGCAGAGAAGCGGCTCACGAAGGTCATCCTCGGGGCCGGGTCACCCAGCCCCAGCACGAGGCAGACTCCCGCGTCACCGCCCGCGGCGGCCGACTCTCCATCGGAGTTCCGAGACATCGCCTCGCCTGAACCCCCGCGCACGCCACGCCCAGACTTCGAAGAACAACACCCACCAACCCATTTGGACCCTGCAGGGAGTCTCGGTTCTCCGAACAGTAATCCCTCTGGGCCACCACAGGGCGTTGCTACACAGCCATCAGGACCTATTCCATTTCAGCCGAGCTCACCATTCCCATACCTGAATGCCATTCAACAGCAGAATCAGGCAAAGCAATCATGGGAGCTAGGTCGAGGCTCTCTGCCACCTAGCGCATCATCGCCTCCTACGCCCCTGGAAAACCCATAACACGCCGAGATGCAGTCTAGCGGGCAGCGCATCGCCGCTCGATTGGGATTGGAGGCGAGCCTGAGACCGCGCGAACGCCCTATGAAGAGACCAGAAAAGTAGAATGTTCCCTTAAATCTGTCAGCGGGACTTCAGTCGGAGCTCGCCCTGTTCCATGTCGAGGGTGACGAGAAAGTGGCTGA
>JACRLS010000101.1:7934-12743 GCA_016235225.1 Nitrospirota bacterium
GCCGTGTTGACCAGCGCGGAAGAGGACGGCGATTCACTATAGAGGCCGAGATCCCGGGCAATGTCCCGCGAGAGCAGCGTGAGGGTCGCGCCTGTATCCAAAATGAGCCGAGCCTGACGTTCTCCATTCAATCGTGCCGTAATCGCCAGTGATCGACCGATGTGCTGTAGCGGAACCGTGACATGGCCCGGGGCTGCGGTCGTCGGACGGGGATCGATCGCACGATCTGGTGATGAGGGCTCGGACGAACGAGGCTGAGACTCTGGGGCCGTGCGAGACGGCGCACTGTCGCGATTCGAGGGGGCGATCGGTTGGCCCCCGCCTGTGACGCTACAGAGGCGGGGATTGGCCGGGGAATCCGTGAAGGAACGCGCCCCAGCCTCGTCGACACAGTGATACATGACGGCATGGCTGCTCGCTGCAAGCCACAGGCAGAGGAGGGTCACCATGAGACCGGCGCCGACAATGCCTGTCAAGCCGCATCCCTGACGCTGAGCCGCTCGTGATGTCATACCAGGAATGTAGCAGGTTTCCCGGTGCCTACAATTCCTTCAAGGCCTTGCGGGCCTCGTCGGCTCCCGAGAAGCCGGCGCTCAGCTTGAGCGAGGTCTCCAGCGCCTTCCTGGCGGCTGCTTTGTCCCCGTTCTTCAACTGAGCCATCCCATAGTGGTAGACCACGACCGGATTGTCCGGCAGCTTGTCCATGGCGTCTTTCAACACTGAGGCCGCTTTCAGAAAGGCGTTCTTCTTGTAATAGAGCCAGCCCAGGGTATCGCCGATGTGAGGATCATCGGGACGCTGCTCGCGCGCCGTTTGCGCATAGCTCAGGGCTTCGTCGATGTTGCCGCCGGTTTCGCTCAGAATCCAGGCTAGGTTGTTCGCGGCCGGCGCGAATTTCGCATTCAGTTTCAGCGCATCCTGGTAGTGCATCTTCGCCTTGTCGTACTCCTGCCGTTGCTCCTGGATCATCCCGATCAAGACATGCGCAGAGGCGACTTTCGGATGTTTGACGAGCAGATTCTCATACTCTTTTACAGCCTGATCGAGCTTCTGCGTCCGGTAATACAAAGACGCCAGGTTCATGTATGACTCGGTCAGATCATTCTTCAGTTCGATGGCCTTCTTGAACTCGGCTTCCGCCTGCACCGAATCATTCCCCAACATCCAGAGTGTGCCCATGAGGTTATGCAGGAGCGGATTATCCGGATGGGCGTCCTCCTGCTGCTTCACGCGCGCCCGGGCTTCGGCGGGCTTCCCTTGTGCCAGCTTGAGACTGGCGATCTGTGACAGCGGTTCGACGAATTCCGGAGCGAGTGTCAGGGCCTCTTCAAATTCCTGCATCGCCGCATCCGGATGATTGTCCATCCGTGCCAGAATGCCCAATCGATTATGGCTGTAGGGTTCTTTGGGAACGGCCTTCAGGATGGCCTCGAACGTCATCCGCGCACGCTGGAGGTCGCCCTTCTTCAGGTAGGCATCCCCGAGGATCAAGGCCCCTTTGAGATTGCGTGCATTCGTCTTGAGCGCGTTCTGAGACTCTTCGATGGCGAGATCGACGTCTCCCCGGGATAGATGAAGGGCCGCCATCGCGTTTCGGGGCTCGACCATGGTCGGCGCGAGTTTGATGGCCTCGGCAAACTCCCGCTTGGCCTGAGACCAGTCGCCCTGCTGTCCGTACGCCACCCCCATGTAGTGGTGGGCCTGGGCTGATCGAGGCTCATCCTTGAGCACCGTTTGCAGTATGGTCGTCGCCTCCTCGGTCTTGCCACGGGCAAGGAGCACACGTCCCTGGAAATACCGGCCGGCGACATCCTTCTTGCTCTTTTCTAAAAGCGGCGTCGTCAGTTTCTCGGCTTCGTCCACTGAGCCCATGTCGAGATAATGGTCAATGAGTTTGTCCCGGGCTGCCGTCGACGTGGGACTGGTTTCGACCGCTTTCTTGTAGCTCGCCAGGGCCTTCTCCGCCTGACCGATTGAGACGTGGTAGTCCCCGAGAACCAGTAAGGGCTTTTCGTCTTTCGGCTTTCTGTCGGCCAGCTGCTGGTAGGCGGCGGCGCGACCTCTATGGCACGCAGGTAGTACGCTTCCGCCTCGCTCGGCTTGCCGGTGAACAACCGGAGATCTCCCAAGGCGACGATGATCTCCGGGGCGTTCGGTGATATCGCCATGGCGTCTTTGAGTGTGTCCTCCGCCTGCACGGGTTGTTTCATCTGCATGTAGGTGCGGGCCAGGTCGAGATAGATGCGCGTGTTCTTGGGATCCAATTCAAGGGCTCGTTTCAGCTCGGTGATGCCCTGATCAAATTCCTGCTCATTGATGAGACTCTGGCCGCGGAGGACCAGACCTTCCGAGCTTGTCGGGGCGGAGGCCAACACGATGTCCGCCCGCTCCCGCGCTTTACCCGGCTCCTTCGCCAACAAATACATTTCCCCCAGTTTCAGCTGGGCATCGCTATTCTTGGCGTCCAGTTCGACCGTCTTGCTGAGTTCTGCGAACGCCTGCTGGAGATTCGTCAGCCCGCCCATTTTCATGTAGGTGAGGGCGAGGCGATAGTGGGCGTCCCCGTCCTTGGGGTCGATTTGGAGCACATTCTTGTACTCAATCAGCGCTTCCGCATACTTGGCCTTCTCGAAGTAGGCCACACCACGCTCCCGGTGTTTGGCCCTCTTGGCTTCAGGTGAGGTTTGGAAGCAGCCGACGGTGACCAACAGGAGACCGGCGAGAAGAAGACGGACCAGCATACGTACACCCTCCCTCAACACGTAACCGTGATCGCTCCATGCCCCCGGATGTGACCGGGGATCCATGTAGTTGCATCTTTAGCCAGTATAGAGGTACTTAAAGGCTTTCCGGGCGTGATGATCGCCTTGACGGCCTCTCATTCGCCGGAGTATTCTCCAAAACCTCTCTAAGGAAGAATCGGTTGGAAACGGCCGGTCCTTGATGGTGCAAGACCGGAATCAACGAGCCATGATCGAGCACAGTTCACCAGAACCGCTGACAGTGACCGAGGCGGTTGCAGACGTGCCCCCTTTGGAGTACGCCAGAGCAGTGGCGCGTCGTGCCAAAGCGGCATCGGCACGCCTCGGAAGCCTGCCTGGCGGCGTTCGAAATCAAGCGCTGAGTGCCATGGCAGACAGCCTGGACGCCAATCTGGACGATATCCTCACGGCGAATGAGCAGGACCTGGAGGCCGTGAGCGGCGTGGCGGAGCAGGCGGCGACCGCTGACCGTCTCCGGCTGACCCCTGACCGGATTCGGGAGATGGCGGGCGGCATCCGCGACATCGTCCGTCTGCCGGATCCGTTAGGCGGCGCGCCGAAGCTCTGGCGAAGGCCGAACGGCATGCAGGTCGGGAAAGTCCGCGTGCCGATCGGCGTGATCGGCATCATCTATGAATCCCGCCCGAATGTGACGGCCGATTCCGCTGCCTTGTGCCTGAAGTCGGGCAACGCCTGTGTGCTCCGGGGCGGATCGGAAGCCATCCACTCGAATACGCTGATCGCCCGCCTGCTGTCGGAAGCCTCGCAGAAGGCCGGCGTGCCGGATGGCGCGCTCAGCTTCGTCGAACGGACGGAGCGCGAGGTGGCTCTTGCACTGCTGAAGCAAGACCCGTTCATCGACCTCATCATCCCGCGAGGCGGGGAGTCCCTGATGAAGACCGTCACCGAACATGCCACGATCCCGGTGATCAAGCACGACAAGGGCGTCTGTCATCTGTACATCGATGCCGACGCCGATCCCGCCATGGCGGAACGGCTCTGCCTCAATGCGAAGGTGCAGCGCCCATCAACCTGCAACGCCTTGGAAACACTACTTGTTCACGAGCGTATAGCCCGGACCTTGCTGCCGGTCATCGTGAAGCGGCTCGTTGAGGCGAAGGTTGAGGTCCGCGGCTGTGCCCGGACCTGCCAGCTCTGTCCCGAGGCCAAACCGGCAGCCGAGAGCGACTATGGGCAGGAGTTTCTGGCCCTGATTCTGGCTGTGAAGGTCGTGAAGAATATGGATGAAGCCATGGAGCATATTGCGCTCTATGGTTCCCGCCATACGGACGCCATCGTGACGAATGACTACCCCTCCGCCATGCGATTTCTTCGAGAAGTCGATGCGAGCGCCGTCATGGTCAACGCGTCTACGCGCCTGAATGACGGCTATCAATTCGGCCTCGGCGCTGAAATCGGTATCAGCACCACACGACTCCACGCACGAGGACCGATGGGCTTGGAAGAACTGACCTGTTCCAAATTCATCGTGCTGGGCAGCGGGCAGATCAGAGAGTAGGCTCAGGCTCAGGTTAAGGCTGAGGCTGAGCGGCAGCGTAGTGGGGACGATGTGATCCTCGTGTGGATCAAGTCCTGAGTCTCAACCTTGACCTGAACCTTTCTCCCGTGGACGCACTCACCCGCCAGGGCAACCTTGTCTTTGGCGCGAATTTCCCCTATCGAGACGATATCGAGCACGCCGGCGGGCGCCTGGTACAGCACCCCAGCGGGCATCGTGTCTTCTATACGCGGGAAGGCCGCCGATTCCTCTACACCGATCCGGACGGACATGCCTTGCACGAATGCGAATGGGAACCCCTTGCCCATGGAACCGCCCGTTTGCAGCGGGCTCGCGTATGGCTGGATTGGGATCAGTGGGTGGGGATCACGCCGGAAGGCCTCTGCAACGAGACCGTCCTGGATCTCGCGAAAAAACCAGGATGGCAGACTCTCCAGCCGGATGACCTTCGTCACATGGCGGCGCAGGCCATGCAGGTCCCGATGGAGGAAGTCCGGTTTTTCTATGGAAACCAGGATCTGACGATCA
>JACRLS010000102.1:0-935 GCA_016235225.1 Nitrospirota bacterium
CAGACTGACACCCGCCCCAGACGAGCAGCTCAACGACGCACCACAAGACGAACCATCGTCCTCTCGGCTGCGTCGATGGATCGTTCACAGTCGCTCTAACCGTCGGCAGGCCTCGTCGAGATCTGCGTCCGTCTTGGCATAACAAAATCGAATGAACTGCGCGCCTTCGGGACCGGTGAAGAAAGCCTCGCCGGGCACCCCCGCCACGCCAGTTTTGTCTAAGAGATACATGGCGCGGTCCTTCCCTTTGTTCCCCGGCAGGCGTAAGACGTCGGCCAGCACATAGTAAGAGCCCTGCGGCACAGCCGGTGTCAGACCGACCTTGCTCAGCGTGGCACAGAAGCGATCTCGCTTCCCTTGATACTCCTTCGCTAACCCTGAGTAGAACGAGGCCGGCAATTCCTGAATCGCCACGGCCACGCCGTATTGCAGGGGCGCCGGCGCGCAGACGTAGAGCAGATCGTTCATGGCCCCGATCAGTTGCGCCCATTTGGGGGCCGCGACGCTGTAACCGATCCGCCAGCCGGTGATGCTGAAGGTCTTGGAGTAGCCGCCGATGGTGATCGTCCGCTCGGCCATTCCGGGAAACGCAGCCAGGCTCATATGCGATCGGCCGTCATAGAGGAAGTATTCATAGATCTCGTCCGTAAAGATGAACAGATCGTGCCGGCGAGCCACCTCCGCAATCAGCTCCAGTTCCGCCCGCGTGAACACTTTGCCGGACGGATTCCCGGGTGTATTCACCACGATGGCCTTCGTCCGCGGCGTGATCACACGCTCGAGGTCCGCCCGCGTGAACGTCCAATCCGGCGCCTGCATCCGGACATAGCGGGGCACTGCCTCGACAGCCAGCAGCGCGCAGAGGTGGTAGCCATAGTAGGGTTCGAACAGCACGACCTCGTCGCCCGGCGTCAGGAGCGCCAGGCAGGCGCAAT
>JACRLS010000102.1:952-5453 GCA_016235225.1 Nitrospirota bacterium
GGCGCTCACCGTCACTTCCGTTTCAGGGTCGGCAGCGACACCGTTGTACTCGGCCATCTTCTTGGCAATGGCCTGACGCAATTCCGCCAACCCGTCGAACCGCGTATAGGTATTGAAGCCCTGTGCCATCCCGCGCTGGGCCGCCTCGATCACCACCGGAGGAGCCGGCGTGTCGCAGACGCCCTGGGCCATATTGATCCCCTTCACCTTCGCGCAGGCCGTCGTCATCACCCGGATGTCCGAGTGGGCCAGTCCCGCCATTCGCTGATTGCCCTCACGTGCCATGAGCAAGCTCTCCCGATGTACACGTCACATACACCGCCGGCATCCTCACCCCTTCCGATATCTGGCGCCTGCTATAACAGGTTCACCGAAGAAGATACAAGAGAGACGGGCCTTGCCAAACCCCTTCAGGTCCGGTAAGTGTGACAGATAGGAACCGACAGGGGGATATCAGGGTATGCTCGCGATCAGGCCCGCCACTGAGCGAGATTTTTCGGCCATTCTCGATGTTCAGCGCCAGGCCTTCTGCGAATACCGCGACGTGTACGAGGTGAGCGCCTGGACCACGGAAACGATCGACAGCCTGAAAGCGGACGCGAAAGAGAAACGTGTCCTTGTCGCCGAGGCCGACGGGACGCGCACAAGTTCTACGCCTGCACCATGTTGCGCACACCCAGGAACATCCATCTGTTCCTTCGACTGGGCTACCACCCCGAAACCGTGCTGCCCGATCATTACCATCATCTGGACCTGATTTGCTTCGCGAAATATCGCTCGTTAGGAACGGAGGTCGCATGACATTCGACGTTGGACTGTCACCGCGACAGGACCCGCTACGGCGGACCTTGGCTTAAGAATTATTTTCGGATTGGGGCTAGCCCTAGCCGCAGCACCACTGCATGGCGATGCGCGTGTAGGCCTCCACGGCTTGTTCCATCTTCTGCAAGGAACAGTACTCGTCGGTCTTGTGCGCCATCCCGGGATCGCCGGGACCCACAATCACGACCGGAGGATGGCCGTAAGCCGGCGCGAGCACGGAGGCGTCGGTAAAGTAGGCGGCTCCCGCCGGTTCGGGTCGTTGCTTCAACAATGGCTCCATGATGTCGAACACGCGCTGCACCCACTCGTGGCTCGGATCCGTTTCGAGGCTACGCGCGCCCTCCAATCGCTCGATCTCCACCTCGTCTCCGAGCAGGCGCTGGAGTGCCTGGCGAATCTCGTTGTCGTTCTGGCCTGGGACAGTGCGAATGTCGATCCCGAGCGTGGCTTGATCCGGAACCGAGTTGATGTTCATCCCGCCCGAGATCGTTCCGATATTCAGTGTGGGAGATCCCAGGACGGGATGCGCGGGGACGCCGAAGTCAAAAGCCCGGAGCTTCGTGATGACCTCGGCGGCCTTGTGAATCGCATTGTCTCCCAGTTCCGGGGTGGAGGCATGCGCTGTCGCCCCTGTCGTTCTAACAGCAAACCGCACGCAGCCTTTGTGACCGATCCAGGGATGAATCGACGTGGGCTCCCCGACCACGATGGCCCCGGCCTTGCCCAACACGTTGTCCAAGCTCACGACGTAACGCGCACCTTCGCAACAGGTCTCCTCGCCCGCCGTGAGCACGAGCGTGATCCCTGCGCTCAGGTCCTTGATCCGTGAGAGCCGTCCTGCCATGACGACCATGGCGGCGACCGCTGCCTTCATGTCGGACGAGCCCCGCCCGTACAGTTTGTCCCCGTCAAGCTCGCCGGTGAACGGATCTTTGCTCCATGGCGCTCTTCCCAGCGGAACGGTATCCACGTGTCCAGTGAAACAGATGGGAGACCTGTCCCCCCTCCCATCTCGTCGGGCGATGAGGGTCGCGCGCTCCTCGCTGAATTCGAAGAGGCCGGTGTGAAATCCCGCGCGTTCGAGCTGCGCCACGAGGAATCGGGCGCACTCGCGCTCACAGCCGGGAGGGTTCACGGTGTTGAAGGACAACAGCCGGCGGCTCAGGGACAGGACGTTGCCATGTAGGAGCCTGTCCGACATTGCCGTCCGTCTACTTGGTCTGCGGCCCCAGAGGGATCGAGATCAGAACAGCTCCCATCACATCATGTAGTTTGAAATCTTTCTTGGGGCTGCCGGCGTGCGCATTGTGGCACGTCACGCAGGCCTGGGTGACGGCCCGGTCGGCGTAGATCGCCTGGAACTCATGACCCTGACCGCTTGCCAGAACGGCGGTCGCGGGACGCTCCGGATGCTGAGTGACCTGCTCAAGTCCTTTGCGTTCCAGATCACTCGTCGCCGCGTTCTGCGGATTGATCGGCCACAGGCTGATCAGACGATACCGCACAGCCGTCCCGGTCTTCGCGGCCAGTTCCCCGGATTCCATCATGAACTGAGCCGGCAGCGGGAGCGTGTTCTCCACCCGCCACTTCTCCGACGCCGCCACCCCGCCCCGGCTCTGCATCCGCTCTACGACATGGATGGTATAGAAGGTCCGATCCGCTTCGATGATCGCGTGCAGATAGTCGGCAACGGTCTCCGGCGCAATGCCGGGAAGCGTTCGACTGTCCGGATCAGCGGCCAGAATTCCACCGGATCCTAATAGGATGATGCCGGCCATCACGATTCCCCGCATCTGTGTCAGTCTGCTCATGGCCTCCCTCCTTGCTGGCGAGACAGGACTCGCAGCCATTGAACGACACCTCTCACACATCGACGGACCAGCCTCCATCGTCGCTTACACCCTCGCACTGTACGGTATCCGGCACCCATGCCGTCAAGCGGCCTGCCTTGCCCGCATGATTCATACGGGCTTGTACCCCTGTACTGAGTCCGCTAGACTCCGCCCTGTGATAGCATTCGCGGTTGTCCTAAGGAGTTCCACATGCGCCGGTCTTTGAGACAGTCCCTCTTGCCCCTGGTCCTCACCCTGGCCTCGATGCCGGGCGCTCTGCACGCGGGAAGCTCGTCCGGATCGTCGCTTGCCGCGCATGTCGAGCGGGCCAAGCTGGCCACGATCGGGGTGCTGCAGGAAGGCCAGGGGAATGAGTCTCAAGCGGGGCGGGCCCGATTCTCGGTGCGAGGCTCGGGATTCCACTTTCGCGACGGATACATTGTGACGGCCCGCCACGTCGTGGATCGCGAGGAAAGTGGCAAGCGGGTCGTCCCCCAAGAAATCAGGGTTCTTACCACGGCCTTGCAGGAATTCCCGGCTATGCTCGTCGGCCCCGTCTGCTGCAGGTCGATCTCTCCGCCTGCAGCGGCAATTCGGGCGGCGGGCTCTTCGGAGCGGACGGCCGTCTGGTCGGTCTGGTCCATGCCGTCATCCAGGCCGATTCCTCACAGGAAGACCGGCGCTGCACTCGATTTGCATTCGCCGTCCCCGGGCCTTTGATCGAACGGATCGTCACCGCCTTGATCCAGGGCGGCCATCCCGAGTTTGCGCGCATCGGCATTCAGATGAGCCTCGTCACGGTCGGCGCCCGCCGACACGTGGCTGCGGCCGACGTCACCGGGCCGGCACAGACGGGCGGCGTGAAGAAGGGCGACGTCCTGCTGGCCATCGACGAGACGCCCATCACTGATCCCGCTCAGTTGAAGAACTACCTCATCGAACGGGCCCGACCGGGGCAAACCGTGCGACTCAAAGTGCTGCGCGGGCAGGCCGAGCAGACTCTGCTCGTGACGCTGGGGAAATCGTAGAACGAACCTCGTCGCTAGTAACGCGCCGGCGCGACAGGCGTGACGCGCGGGAAAGGCGGGATGGGCGAGACGGGGTGATGCCCGGACTCGTCCCGCTTTTCGCGCCATTCGACAGGCTCATGGCGCCCTGAGGATCTCGAAGGGCGCTTGTCTCGCTCGTCCCGCCCATCATACGAGTCGCGCCAGTCTCGCATTTCTCGCTAGTCCCGCACGATGGCAAGATACGCTTCACGAACGACGAGGAACGCGCCCGGTGCGCACACCATCAACTGGTTCACGGCAGCCTGTCTGCTGGTCAGCAACATCATCGGCGGCGGCGTCTTTACCACGACCGGATTCATGGCCCGGGATCTCGGTGATCCGACGGCGATTCTGGCCATCTGGCTGACCGGCGGGCTGGTGGCCCTGGCCGGAGCCCTCTGCTATGCCGAGCTGGGCGCTGCCCTCCCCCGCGCCGGCGGCGACTATATCTATCTGCGCGAGGCTTACGGCCCGCTGCTCGGCTTTCTCAGCGGCTGGACGTCGCTCACCATCGGCTTCGGCGCGGCAGTCGCCGCCTCATCGGTCAGCTTTGCCTCCTATGCGTTGAGAGCGGTCCAGGCCGGCAGTGACGCAGGCTGGGTGGGCAAAGGGATCTCGCTCGGCTTGCTGTGGAGCCTGACGACGGTCCATGTCTCGGGACTTGGGGCCGGCGGCCGGCTCCAACGCACGCTTACCTCCGCCAAGGTCCTCGCGATTCTGTTGTTCGTCGTCGGCGGTCTCCTCTGGGGCAACGGTCAGTGGGCGCACCTCTCGGAACCGGCTCCGCACGCGTCGGTC
>JACRLS010000226.1 GCA_016235225.1 Nitrospirota bacterium
CCGACGGCCGCCACCGAGGCCGACCACAGGAACGCCCAGATCGTGATGGCCGCGAAGATGAGGATGATGGCGCTCAACCCCCATGGGCCAAGGACAGCGGAGCAGGCCCCCATGATTCCATCAGTCAGCCAGGCATGCTCCACCCAGGGCCAATCCGGCATCGTATGCGAATAGGGGTCGGACGCGGGGAATCGCCCCTGGTGCTGAACCAGGTCCAGCCCGGTGCGGAGATGCCATCCAAAATCGGGATCGACGGGGGGCTGGAGAGTCATGCTCGCGATGAAGATGAGGAGAAGTAATTTCAGCGGAGCTTGCGCTGACGGAAGCACGGCGGAGTCGGACGCTCCATCCCGGGCGGGCAGCTCGCGGGGAAACAGCAACATGATGGGGAGACTAACTGAGATGACGGCCGGTGGGCTGGCGAATCAGAAAGTTATCCAGGACGAGCCACTCGACCTTGGTGCGCAGGAAACACTGAATGGCGTCATCGGGCGTGCAGACGATCGGTTCGTGGACATTGAAGGAGGTATTCAACAAGACCGGCACGCCGGTCTTCCGGTCAAAGGCCTCCAAGAGCCGGCGGAACTTCGGATTGGCGTCGCGATCCACTGTTTGCACGCGGGCAGTGCCGTCCACGTGGGTGACGGCAGGAATGAGTCCCTTGGCTTCCGGCCGGGTCGCGGCCGTGAACTGCATGAAGGGCGACGGCGACGGCAGATCGAAAAACTCCCCGGCACGTTCTTCCAGCACCGATGGCGCGAAGGGCCGAAAGGGCTGCCGATGCTTGACCTTGCTGTTGATCAACTCCCTCATATCTTCACGCCGTGGATCGGCCAGGAGACTGCGATTGCCGAGCGCGCGCGGCCCCCATTCCATCCTTCCTTGAAACCAGAAGGTCAAGTGCCCGTTAGCCAGATTGGCCGCCACTCGCTCGCACAGGGCCTCCTCTTGGAGCCGCTCAAAGGCCAATCCATAGTTCTCCAGCGCATCTCGACAGGCTTCTTCGGAATACCGTGGACCGAGATACACCGAGCGCATCTCCGGACGACGGTCCCCATCTCCCCGCCGGGTGGCGAGCCACAGCGCCGCGCCCAATGCCGCGCCCGCGTCGCCGGCCGCCGGCTGGACGTAGACACGGCGAAACCCCAGTTCATCGCGCAGCCGCCGATTGGCCAGGCAGTTGAAGGCCACCCCCCCGGCAAGACAGAGGTCGTCCGCCTTGGTCAGTCGGCGAAGGTAGGAGCCGATGTGGATCAGGGTGTCTTCCAGCACAAGCTGGACACTGGCGGCGACATCACGATGCCGGGCGGTGGGCTCTTCATCCGGCATTCGCTGGGGACCAAGTCCGTCGCACAGCGATGTTGTAAACATGCCGACGCGGGCCATATGAAAATCTAGGACATCCGTCCTGAGGCTGAAGGCTCCATCATGGCGGAGCGGGAGCACATGCTCGCGGATCCACCCGGCATACCGCGGCTCGCCATAAGCCGAGAGCCCCATGACGATATATTCATCCTGATCGGGCCGGAAACCAAGATAGGCCGTCATCGCCGCGTAGAATTGCCCCAGGGAATGGGGCAGGGGGATGCGTGCCAGCGGCGTGATCTGCGCCCCCTCACCGATGGCGAGCATGGTGGTGTGGGACTCAGAGGCGCCGTCCACCACGAGAATTGCGGCCCGCTCGAAGGGCGAGAGAAGAAACGTGCTCGCCGCATGGCAAAGATGGTGATCCAGAAAGACCGGCCGGGGCCCCCCGGATCCGAGCGCGCGTTGCAGATGGCGCGAAAGGAACAGAAGCTCCAGCCATTCGCGCGCCCGTTCCGCGCTGCGGCGGGCCTTGACTCCGCAAAGAGCTCGCGAGCGAACCATGGCTCCGATGGCCAGTTGAGCCCGCCGACCGATCTCCCAATATTTCCAGGGGACCGCCAGGCCGTCCAGATCGCTCCAGGGCACCCCAGCTTCCTTGAGACAGGAGCGGACCGCCTGGATTGGAAGGGCCGCGACATGCTTCCGGCGAACGAACCGCTCCTCTTCCGCCGCAGCCACCACTCGACCGCCCGCCACCAGTGCGGCAGCGGCGTCGTGCATATTCTGGAGCCCCAGGACGACCACGCGTTCTCCCTATTTCGACCACCGAGCCACGGTCACAGGGCAGTCAGCATACCCTCTCTGCTCCGCCGCTGGCAAGAATACCGTCGTCCCGCCGGTTGCATTCGCGGACGAATTTCTGTACGGTGACTCTCTATTCCCAGACGCGAGACGAGCCGCTCTACGGGTGATAGAAGAAATCGCGGATGTCCCGTTACTCAACACAGACCAGCGTGACTGCGGACACGCGTGCAAGGCTGCCCTTGATCTGCCTGCTGCTCTTCACGGTCGGATGCGCCAGGCATATCGACCTGCCGGATGTAGGGCCTCAGCTCCCCTATTCGGCCAAACTGGAGATCGCCCCCTCGGTCGCCGGCGCCGCGTCCCAATATACGGATTCGTGCGGCCACCTCTTTGATCTCAGATACGGCACCGTCGTCGAAGATGCGCTCATCGAGGCGACGCACCGCATGTTCAAGACCGTGTCCATGGAAGGATCCGGCCCCAAGGATTCCGCCCCCGCCTATGTCATCAAGGTCGATCTCACGTACTCCAAGTTTACGCTCAAACAAGACAACCTGTACGACCGTGTCCCCGCCGAACTCACGCTCAGCGGCAGCGCCAAGATCCAAGATCAGTCCGGTAAGGTGTTGCGAGAGCCGGAGATCCAGGTGACCCGCCAGGAACGCGTCCGCATCGAGCCTCTCCAGAAGAATTGCAACTACATCCTCGATCCCCTTGTGAAAGACGCGGCCATTGAATTTGCGACGAAATATACGAATGAACTGCGAGCGGCTTTGGTCCCGGGTGCACCGACCACAGCGGCCGGCGCAGTCGGCCCGCAGGAAGCGCCGGGCCTTCCGTCCCAACCAGGCGCGTCACCTGGGACGCAAGCGAGCCCGCCGGATGTCCGGCTAGGTGGCGGAGGCCTATCGTTCAAGACTACCGTGCTCGACGAGAACGGCAATCTCGTTCTCGAAGGCGGCGAACGCGTGAAGCTTCGAGTGGATATCGTCAATGCCGGCATGATGGTCGCGCGCGACGTCGCCGTTACCCTCACCGGCACGCCGTCCTTCGTCACGCAATTTCCTGCGACCACCCTGCCGATCGGTCCCCTGCAGCCCGGTGAATCGCGATCCGTCGAATTCGCGACAACCGTACCGCAGACCTTTCCCGAACAGCAGGCTGAGCTGATCTTCACCCTCTCGGAATCCAGCGGGGTTCCGCTCCCACCGCGCCGGACTCTCGATGTCGCTGTCCGAGCCACTGTAGGTTCCGCTCCCAAGACCGGGGCAGGTGCGGATTCCGTCGACCAGCTTCCCACCGGACTCTCCGGGTTCCATCGACCCAACGCGTATGTGGTGGCGATTGGGGCAGGAACGCTGCGAGATCAAAAGGCGTCCGTTCGAAAGTTCGCCGGCCCTGATGCCGATCTCGTTGCGGGCTACTTCGGCGCCTTAGGCGGAATTCCTCCGGAGAATGTTCGCGTCTTGAAAGACCGGGGAGCCTCCCGGCCGGATATTGAAGAAGCTCTTTTGGATTGGCTCCCGGGACGTATCACCCCGGAATCTCTCATCGTCGTCTATTATTCGGGCCAGGCGCTCGTGGCACCCTCCGGAGAGGTGGCGCTCGTGCCATACGACGCCGGAAAGTCATTCGCGAAGGGCTACCTGCTCAAGGACCTCCAGGCCGAGTTAGCCAAGCTCAAAGCCCGCACGGTCCTCCTTGTGGTCGACGGGTCCGTCGTGAAGGCCGGAGGCGACGGCAAGACGAAACACAAGGCCCCACAATGGGATACCGGAAGCGCTGGCATTATGCGATTGATCGGATCGAGCGGATTCGGGTCTGGGCTCGAACCCGATCAGCTCAAACATGGCCTGTTTACGTATAACCTTTTGCGCGGGATCCGTAAGGATGCGGACAGTAACGGAGATGGTGAGGTCACCGTGGGTGAACTCAGCGCCTACCTCGCCGAGACGGTTCCCGGTGCTGCGAAATCAGACTTCGGACAGGAGCAGCATCCGCAATCGGTTCCCCCGGTCAGTCCATCAAGCAAGGCCGGCATGGCCCTCCTGACAAAGACGACATCGGGATCTTCCTCGATCCGCTAGCGCCGTCCCCGACACACAGCATGCGTGCTGCGTGTGCCTCTGTCCAACTTCTCCCGACTACGCAGGAAGTCACGGCTGCCCGGTCTTCGTAGCCGAAGCTATTTCGGCCGAGTAGGCTGAAGCCGTGGGGCTTCACAGCAAGCGAAGTGTAGGGTCTTCTTGGAGAGAGCTGGTGATCTTCTGGCAGGCTCGCCGGCGTGCGATCACGCCGGCGAGCCTCAAGGCGAAAGGAGAGGGGAAGCAGGTGATCCGATATCAGACGTTCCCTATCGGACGCGGAGGCCCAGGGGCCGTCTCGGCGCAGTGCCGTCTGCACTGAGGACCTTGAAGCCCGGGGTGATGTGCCAGCCCACGTTCTGCGCGAAGCCCTTGGTGGCATAGGCGCCGACATCGCGGGAGGGTGTGCGCGGCAGCCCGTTGAAGTCTGCGCTCGGCAGATAGGCCGCTTCCGCCGTATTGCGCAAGAGAGAGCCCGCCGGCGGCCAGAAGTCCAGGGCCGCCGGATTGGTAAAGGCGCCCGCGGCCGTGCCGCCCGCCAGGAACCGCGTGCCGTCGAGGCTGCCGCCGACCAGCGTCCCCTCGACATAGTTCGCCCGCACCGTCACCCCGGCCCCCGTCAGCCCCGTCCCGTATATGCCGACGTTCACGCCGCAATAGAGGGCATTGTTCGCGAGCACCACGTTGACGGCCCCGACCCAGCGCAAGGA
>JACRLS010000227.1 GCA_016235225.1 Nitrospirota bacterium
CCTTTTTCGGAACAGGTGACCTCAAACGGATCGATCGACGGCCGTGGATCCGCGAACGGGACCATCTGCTCCGTGAATCGCGCCGTCACTTGGCGCACCTGCTTGACGGTGCCCTGCGGACTGAACTGTTCGATCCCGGCCCCTGGAACATCGGCTGCCAGCGCTCCGGTCACGGGTGTGATCAGAAACAGGAGAAGGGATAGCGAGGCACGGTGCATGATGATCAATGACTCCTTCTTCGGTGTGACGGTGGGGGAATGGTCGGCCAGAATACTACCGCACCGACTCCTTCGGTGCCAACCACTCGGAACCCGCACGGAATCGCGGGTTCTTCGGGTCAAAATCGGGGCCGCGTGGTAGAATCCATCCATGTTGGAAATGGATCCCCTCTCCGATGGGCTCCGGGACGAGCTCCGGGAAACGGCCGTGTCCGCGGCTAGAATGGCCGGCACTATTCTGACGGAGCGCGCACGCCTCGGCTTTCGCGTGGAGTTCAAGGACTCGGTCAATCTTGTGACCGACGCCGACCGTCAAGCCGAGCAGGCCGTCGTCGACACCATCCTCAGCCGATACCCCGAGCACCGCATCCTGGCTGAGGAGGGCGGACAACGGAGAGGGGGCACCTCCCCTTATCAATGGGTTATTGATCCCTTGGACGGGACGACGAACTTCGCGCATGGGTATCCGGCCTACTGCGTGTCGATCGGCGTTGAGTATCAGGGCCAGGGCCTGCTCGGAGTGGTCTTGGACCCGACCCGCAATGAGCTGTTTGTGGGCGAGGCCGGTCGCGGAGCGACGTTGAACGGCAACCGGGTTCGCGTGTCGGAAACCCCGACCCTCAACATGGCCCTCCTGGTAACCGGGTTTGCGTACGATATCCGAAACACCCCGCACAATAATCTCAACTACTTCACCCGCTTTGCGCTGAAAGCCCAGGGCATCCGACGGACCGGGACGGCCGCCCTCGACCTCTGCTACGTAGCCTGCGGGCGATTCGACGGATTCTGGGAACTCAAGCTGCAGCCCTGGGACATGGCGGCGGGTGCCATCATTCTTCAGGAGGCGGGCGGGCGGGTCAGCGATTTCAAGGGCGGCGACCTCTCGATTTACGGCCGCGAACTCGTATCGAGCAACGGCCTGATCCACGAGGACATGCTATACGTCCTCCAGTCGAACAGCTGACGTTTCGTCTTCCCTTCAGATGCGTTATGATGTGCCTCCCAGGCCGTATTCAGGGAGGTTGTCAGCACCATGTCGTCACAGAAACCGTCTCGCACCCCGCCGCCCGGCAACGGGAATTCCTCCGAGAAGACTGTCGTCAAGGAAGTGGAGCTCCTGCGCGTCATCGTGGCCCGCGACGGAAAACAGGTCTCCGCCAACTGGGCGCTCCATCCGCAGATGAAACACGATCTGCTCCCGGATCAACTGAAAGAGTTGACCGACCTGATGGGCAAGGTCACGGGCATCGTGGGAGGCCGGTTCTCCGAGATCCTGGCGACTGCGGAGCCCGATCCGCCGGGCAACGCATGAAGCAGGTTGAGGCTGAGGTTAAGGTTGAGCGGGGCCTCTTCTCCCTAACCTTAGCCTTAACCTAAACCTTAACCTTCCGTGGGAGCCATTCGCATGGATACCTACTACCACCCGCACGACCTCAACAAGTTTGCAGATATGGGGAAGGGGAACAAGGAGCTGTGGGACAAGTTCATGAGCTACTACAGCGCCGTTTTCGCGGACGGCGCGCTCACCGAACGGGAGAAGGCCTTGATCGCCCTCGGCGTGGCCCACGCGGTGCAGTGTCCCTACTGCATCGACGCCTACACGCAAGCCTGCCTGGAGAAGGGTTCCAATGTGGAGGAAATGACCGAGGCCGTGCACGTCTCCTGCGCGATCCGAGGCGGCGCCTCGCTCGTGCATGGCGTGCAGATGCGAAACGTGGTCGACAAGCTGTCGATGTAGTCCCGGATGTTCCCGCGGAAGAGTTCACCGTTGTCAGTGTTCCGTTTCGGAAACTGACGACTGAGAACTGTAGAGTGACGACTCCCGGTCCGCGTTTCACGAGTTGGAGAGAGCTCCGCGGCTGGCTTTTTCAACATCCTGTTAGAGGTAGGGATACTCGGGGATCGCTAACGTGAAGTACTTCCCTCGCTCTTCGTAGAGAATTCGTTTCGACGTGAGGCTCGCCAATGCCGCGGCGAGCTGCTCGTCGGAGACCGACTTCCCCCCGGACGACTCGTCCAATCCCGCGCGAATCTGCGCGGGACTCTTCGCCGCTTCGTTGCAGGCCTCGATGACGAAGGCCGCAGGCCAGTCGATCCGCTCTCGGGTCGGCGCGGCGGGGTTTCGCCCGTCGTAGACCGTCACATAGGTCATGGCTTTCGAGTAGTAGAGAAAGGGGCGATCGCTCGATCGATGCCGCCGCTTCCATTCCTCCACCGCCTCGGCCAACTCTCGATAGAGATTCGGCTCGATCGGCCAGTGGTCGAGTTCGTACTCGAAGTCGTAGGCGATCTTCTGCAGATCGACCTGCCGGGCGTCGTAGACATATTCATAGGCCATCCCCGGACCCGTAATGCGCACGCCGTATTCGTGCGGCCTTGAATGGTACGGACTGAACCGCTCCAACCAGAACTTCCCCGTGGCTTCGGGTGGTTGAAGATGGAAGAGCGAGGGAATCAGATCAATCTGCCGCCGGTAGTCCTCGTTCGTCTCGCCGGGAAAACCCAGGAGAATGTTCCAGGACACGCCCACCCGGTAATAGAAGCTCCATTTCAAACACTGGATGTTCTGCATCGGGCTCACGCCCTTGTCCATGGCGCGGAGCTGATTCTGGCTGAGGCTCTCCAGGCCAGGCTGCATGCACTTCACGCCGCCCGCCGCCAGCGTCTTGATCTGCGACTTGTGCAGGTTGCTCTTCGTCTCGATGAAGATATCTAGATCGCAGTGGTCCGCGGCAAAGGCGCCGAACAGGTTCTCGATGTACTTCATGTCGATGATATTGTCGACCAGCCGGAACCGGGTTGTGTCGTACCGGTTGGAGAGCTGGGCCATCTCCCGGACCACCTGCCCCGAGGACTTGGCGCGGAACTTCATGCTCTGTGCATTGAGCCCGCAAAACGTACAGTGATGTTTCTCGCCCCACCAGCAGCCGCGGGACCCTTCGTACAGGAGAATCCGATCGAGCCCTTGTGCCGCCTCACCGAGTTCCGCCAGCAGATGGTAATAGTCGTCGTAATCCGGAGGACCCAGTTGCGCGAACTCCGTGAAGAGGGCCTGGCTCGGCTCGAAGCCGATCCGGCCGTTGCGCCGGTAAGTCACGCCCTTCGGGTAGGCGTCCGGCTGGCCGTCGAGAATCTGCCGCACCAGCTTCGGGAAGACCTCTTCTCCCTCTCCCACCACGACATGGTCGATCCAGGGGAAGGCCCGAAAATACTCCAACCCCATGTCGCCGTCGTAGTTGGCCCCGCCGAACACGATCTTGACGTCGGGATAGAGGTCCTTGATCAGTTTCGCCATCGTGAGGCTGGCGACATTCTGATCGAACGTCGAGGTGAACCCCACGATGCGATACTGCCCCCAGTCGGTGGCGGTCAGCGCGCCGGTGAGAAATTGCGGGGCGAGGCGTGTGGCCATCTCCTCGAAGGAGGAGACCGAACGGCCGCTTTCGCGGGCCGCCTGTTCGAAGACCGGCTTGAAGACCTGGGGATACTCGGCCCGCTTCGGATTGTCCCGGAAGAGCAGGTACGAGAACAACCATTCCCCGAACAGCGCCCGCTTCTCGCAGATCGATTCGTAGAGCGGCACGCCAATTTGGTGCGCGAACCGCACGTTCAAGTAGTGGCAATCCACCCCGATCCCCTTCGACTTCAGCAGCGTGGACAGCGTCCCCAGTTGGATCGACGGGTACTTCGAATAACTGAAGGGCATGGTGACGAGTGCCACCGGTGTCGTGTCATGCGGCATGCTTATGTCCATTCCAAACGATGAACGCGGAACGCGGAACGATGACCAATGCGGGCATGTCTTCCGTTCATCATTCTGCGTTCATACTTCATCGCTCAGAGCCTGAAGGGTGCGAACTCCCGGTCGGCCTTGGCGGCGAGGTAGAAGTCGCTCTCCGTCAGGCCGTTGATCTTGTGCGTCCAGATTTCCACTTTGCATTTTCCCCAGGCCAGCATCAGATCCGGGTGGTGGCCCTCGGCCTCGGCCACCCCGCCGACTTTATTGACGAAGGCCAGCGCCTGCGCAAAGTCTTTGAACGTGAAGAGCCGTTCGAGGTGGCCTGCCTGGTTCAAGGACCACCCAGTCCCAAGCTGTGTCAACAGCTCCTGTGCCTTCGCGGGTTCAAGAGGGGGGACGCCCCCGCGGCACGGCACACATTTATTGTCGGCGAGTCCCATGCCCGTCTCCTTTCTCGATCCGCTGGAGAGTCCGAAAGCCTATCCCTTCCCGCTCTGAGCGAAGAACAGCCCCCGGTTGACGTCTCCGATGCTGACCATCCCCACGAGTCGTCCACGTTCGACGACAGGAATGCGCCGAAAATTCTTGAGCCCCATATAGGACGCCGCCTGGAGCAGCGGGTCGCTGGGAGAAACGGTCAAGGGATTCCGGCTCATGATCTCTTCGACCTTCTTCCCCAAGACATCCTGGTATCCCTCTTCCATTTCAACGAAATCCCGGGCGTGCACGTTATCGTGCACGTAGTCGCCGTAGTTCGGGTAGAGCGGCAACATCACATCCCGCACACTCACGATCCCGACAAGTTGGCTGTCGTCTTCCACCACGGGGATGGCCCCGCAATGGCGGCTCAGCATCTTCACGACCACGGAACGCACCGTGTCCGTCTTCTTCGCGGTCAGGACTCCGGTTGACATGACATCGTGTACCCGCATGGGACCCTCCTTGAGCGAGTGTCGGCCTCTCGCGCGGAGAGGCCTGTCGGATGGAGAAACCCCCGGTGCGGCCCTTACTCGCCCTCCTCGGGCGCACCGCCTGATCTGGCCAGGTCATCCAACTTGATCTTGGACGCATCGAATTTCTCGGCCGCCTTCGTCATCCGCTCAAGCGCTTCGTCGAAGCTCAAGGGCGCGGCCTCCTTCGGCCGGAAACGCACGGGATTGACCCGCGCCACGACAAAGCTCTTGAGATAGGGACTGGTCAGCCCCTTGGCCTTCAAGGCCTCGACCTGTTTCACGATCAAGTCGTCGAGGGCCAAGAGGCCCTTGGCCCGCTCGCGCCGGACGTCGATCGACGTCCGCATCGATTTCTTCATGAACTCGTCTACCCGTTTCAGCACGGGATGGTAGGCCCCTCCGCTGAAGCGCGGTCGCTCTTCATAGCAGAGCCCGAGGGTAATGAAGGCCGGTTCTTCGAATTCCAAGAGGTACGTGTCTTCCGAGGCGTCGTCAAGCCGCGCCAGCTCCTTGTACATACGAATCACTTCCAGCGACTTTTCGCGCAGATTGTGCGCCTTCTCCGTGTTCAGGGCAAGAATCTGATAGGCCGCAGAGGCCTCGGGCACCACGATGGCGGTGATGCTCTTGGCGCCGAGCGTCCGCATCGCCGAGAGGCGGTGATGCCCGTTCGGGGTCCAGTATTTGACGCCGTCGCCATGCTTCACCGCGCGGACCGCGATAATGGGATCGAGAAAGCGGCCGAGTTTGCTGATCACTCCCTCCAGCCGGCGCACATGCGTGTCAGAAAGGTTACGCTGATAGGGTGTCGGGGCCACGGCCTCAATCGGCAAGGCAGCCAGGACGAGCCAGCGCCCGCCGAACGGCTCCCGATACAGGGCTAGGGCCTTCCCCCCGTCCTGCTCGATGGCACGATGGAGCTCAGCCACCTCTCCGGGGGGCGCCGCTGCCTGCAGCTCGGTCGCCGCCAATCCGACGGACGTCCCCGCGGGCTTGCGACGACGTATCGCACTGCCGGGGGCCTTCCGGGTTCGTAGCTTCTTCTCAGCCATGGCTGAATATGGTAGGAGAAGTCGCATGCCAAAAGAAAGGCCCACCCGGCAGACCCCCCTGCGCATCGGACATCGCGGCGCAGCCGGTCACGCGCCGGAGAATACGCTGGAGTCCATCCGGGCGGCGATCGGGTTCGGGGTGGATCAGGTGGAAGTGGATCTACGGGCAAGTCGCGACGGGCATCTCGTCGTCATCCATGACGAGACGGTCGACCGGACGACGGGCGGGAAGGGGAAGGTGGCCGACCTCCCGCTGGCGGAACTCACAACTCTGGATGCGGGCTGCGGACAGAGCATTCCGACCCTCGAGGAGGTGCTGGAACTCGCGCACGGACGAGTGGGGCTCATGCTGGAGCTGAAGGTTGCCGGCATTGCGGTCCAGACCGTGGAGCTGGTTCGGCAACGGCGGTTCACCGGCGCGGTAATCTATGCGTCGTTTCTCTTGCACGAGCTGATCCTGGTGCGACAGGCAGACGCCGACGCGAAGACCCTTGCGCTCTTTGACGAGATCCCGCAAGACGCGGTGGCCCAGGCCCTCACGGTGCGGGCCTCTCACGTCGGGCTGAACTACAAGACCGCCACAACGCAGACGATTATGGCGTTTCATCGGGCCGGCCTTCAGATCTTCGTCTACACGGTCAACGAGCCGCATGACATCCAGGCTATGCGGGCCCTCGGCGTGGACGGCATCATCTCGGACTTCCCTGACCGCATCTAGGTCTGTTGAACACTTCCACCGGACAGAACCCGTTGCAACCTCAAGAAGGCTTTCTCGCCGCTGCGTGGGTGCCGGGTTCGCCATTGGGGCGAGGCCTCTGCTATGGCGAGCCGAGACGGGATGGGCCCGATCTGAAGGGCCGGTGATCGGTGACAGGTGACGAGTGACGGGTTGGTAACAGATTCTGGCGCACCCGTCGACAATCTGGTCCCTCGGCTGAAGGCCCCCACGCATCACCTATCACGGATCACGGTCTTGAGCGGCCCCGGAGGGCCTGCCTGTCCTCAAGCGAGACAGATGGCCGCTGTCAGCGCCCGCACAACCGGGCTGTTCTTGTGTCAGACGCACCTTGAGCGCATCGAGAATCCAACGGCAGGGATCGATGGTTCACGTACCTGCAGCGTGCCGATATGAGGAGATGGCCTGGGGCTTAGCGGCCGAAGAGGCGCTCGGCGGCTTTCTTTGAGACGTCGAACGAGAAGCGGAATTGGAGGGCCAGATACTTCTGTATGAGGCCTAGGGCTCCGTCATTTATCGAGCCAAGCCACTGAACTACCACAAGAACCACGCGGTACTGGCTTTTTCAGTCTGGTGGTGCTATAACGACACGCATGGCTCCCCCCGTTCTCCCGACCTCGGCGGTTGATGTCTTCCGCGTGCGCGTGCGCCTGATCTGCGCGGACGAACGGCTCGAGTGGGATCGCTTGATGCGCGCGCACCACTACCTGGGGCTCACCGCCCTGGTGGGTCGCAGTCTGCGCTATGTTGCCGAAGTGGACGGCAAGTGGCTCGCCCTCGTGGGCTGGGCCTCGGCCGCGCTCAAATGTGCCAGCCGCGATCGCTGGATCGGTTGGTCGCCGACGCTGCAATGGCAACGGCTCAATTTACTCGCCAACAACAGTCGCTTTCTGCTTCTCCCCGGCGGACGGGTGCCGAACCTGGCCTCACGAATTCTCGGTCTCACGCTCGCCCGGCTGTCTGCGGATTGGCAGGTAGTGCATGGGCATCGCCTGCTGCTGGCCGAGACCTTCATCGATCCGGGCCGCTTTCTGGGAACCTGCTACCGCGCGGCCAACTGGATCGACGTGGGCGCCACGCGCGGCTTTGCGAAGTCCAACGACACCTACGTGGCGCATGGCGCGAGCAAACGGATCTGGGTGTTCCCCCTACACCGACACGCCCGACGGATCCTGTCCTCGCCCCTGCCACACCCGGAGTTACCCCGCCAGGAGGTGAAAGCCATGACGCTGACCGACGCCGATGCCGCCGCATTGTTTGCCCGTCTGGAGCATCTCGACGACCCGCGTGGCAGACGCGGTCGACGCCACGCGCAGCGCTCGCTGTTGGCGACCATCCTCTGCGCGGTAGTCAGTGGCGCGCAGGGCAGTACCGCGATCAGCGAATGGGTGCAGCGGTTGAGCCCGGCGATGCTGCGTCGGCTGCGCTGTCGGCGTCTGGCGGACGGCCGGTACGAGCGCCCGTCCGAAGCCACCCTCCGCCGCATGCTCGGGGCGGTCGATATCGCGCAACTCGAACGCCAACTCGGGGACTGGTTACACACCCAGGGCGCCGCGGACGAACCCGTGGCGCTCGATGGCAAGACCTTGCGTGGCGCGCAGGAGCACGGGCGCGCCCGCCATCTGGTGGCGGCCTTCGGACACCACAGCTACGTGGTCGTGAACCAGGTCGAAGTGGCCGAGCACGAGAGTGAACTCCACGCGGTGAAACCCCTGCTCGACCCCTTGCCGCTGGCCGGTCGCGTGGTCACCGCCGATGCCTTGCACACACAGGTGGAGACCGCCCGCTATGTGGTTGAGGAGAAGCAGGCGCACTATCTGTTCACCGTCAAAGACAATCAGCCCACCCTGAAAGCCGACATTGCCGGCCTCCAGATGGAGGCTTCCCCCCCCTGAGCATGTCACCATCGACAAAGCGCATGGGCGGGTGGAAACCCGACGGATCTGGACCAGCGACACGCTCAACGGCTATGTGGCGTTTCCCTACACGGCCCAGGTCGCGTGCGTGGAGCGCGAAATCTTTCATGTCCGCCGGGCCACGACCACCCTCGAGCGGGTCTATCTGATCAGCAGCCAGCGCCGTGCCGAGGCCAGTCCCGCACAGCTTCTGGCGCTCAACCGGGGACATTGGGGGATCGAGAACCGCCTGCACCATGTCCGCGACATAGCGTTTGACGAGGATCGCTGTCGTGCCCGCACGGGCCAGACGCCCCGCGTGCTGGCCTGTCTCCGCAATTTCGCGATCAGCCTGCTGCGCGTGCTCCACGTCTCCAACATCAAGGCCGCGTTGCGGGACTTGGCGGCGCAGGCGAACAAGGTCCTCAGAATGTTCCGCTTGTAGTCCCCGGTCACCGGCACGGAGCGACCACGCCGACTGCCTTGTGACACCGAGGCGCGGGATGCCATGGCCTGCCCCACGCCGTTACGCACCCGCTGCCCCATGTCACACGCCCCCATCAAGCCCATCCCCACCTACACCGACTCGTGTGTACCCACTGCAGACGGTCACACGCCCGTGTTCGAATCCCCGTAGGCGACTTTGACGGAGCCTTGGCGTAGGAGGCGTGGGCATTGCGCCCGCTGGGATTGGGGAGTACGAAAATCGGGACGCCGCCCAGCGTCTGAGTCGACAGGCCCGGGCGTATCCGACGCAAAGGCCTCCCCGCCTCGTCGTGGAAGAGCACTCGATAGATGGTGATCCCGAGCAGGGCGACCATCCGAGGCTTGAATCTTTTCACCTTGGCCAGCAGTCTTTTCCGGCCGGTCCGATACTCCGCGGTTGTAAGGGAATCGATCCCGCGGCTGGGCTTGCCGATGATGTTCGTCAACCCGATGCCAAATTCCGGGAGACGATGATCCTCCCTATAGCTCAACGGCACCGGTACAAGCTTCGACTCGGCCAGCAGTTTCCAGAATCGATTGGAATGTCCCGCAAAATGATGGCCCACCGCCGCGGAGCGGAGTCCCGGGTTGATCCCCACCAAGAGGAGGCGGACACCCGGCTTCACATGATCGGGCAGTTTGCGACGTCTCGACAGGCCGAAGAGAACATGACTGATATCCGGCAGAGGATGACGTGGTTGCAGTGATCGATACCGTTCTCTTTCTGATCGTGCTGGTGCCGGCAGGTGTGAGTGTCCTGCCGGTCGACGGTGAGTCAGCCATTTCCATTCTTACCATTCAACCAATTTAACAAGGAGCGCGCGATGAAAACATTTTTGTCAGGTCTGGCCGTGATGAGTCTCTGTGTCGGGTCGGTGGCGTTCGCCCAACTCGCAGAGATCCCTGGAATCGACCAACGCCAAGCCAATCAGGAGCAACGCATTGATCAAGGGATCGCCAGCGGGCAACTGACCGGACATGAGGCCGCCCGACTGAACCGCCAACAGGACCGGATCGACAAGATGGAAAACCATGCCAAGGCCGACGGCGTGGTCACCAAGCGGGAACGCGCCAGACTCCATGCGGCGCAGGATCACGCCTCTCGTACTATTGCCCGACAGAAACACGACCGGCAGCATCGGTAAGACGGACTCTCGCTCGTTGTTCACAGCGCGTGGGGGGGGGGGCTCGGAGAGCCCCGCCCCCCGGCCCGGCTGCACCCCGGTCAAGCCGACAGATAAGGCCGACGAAGCGGGCGAAGTCGTCGCGAAGGCCGGGGCGCGAGCGTCGTTGCGAGCGACAGAGAAAGAAGCGTGCCTGCTATTGGGGACGTTGTAGGAGAAAGGCGGTCTGGAGTCCGACGATCGTCTTGCCGTCGCGGATCATCCCCTTGTGGATTGCCTGCACCGCCTCGGCCAGCGGCATCTCGATGACCTCCAGCACTTCGTCATGACCGAGATTCTGCCGCCCTTTGACGAGACCGGTCCCGCGGTAGATGTGAATCACCTCATCGGTGAAGCCGGGCGTCGTCAGAAAGCTGGTGAGGAGTTCGAATGCGCTGGCGCGGTAGCCGATTTCCTCCTCGAGCTCGCGCGCGGCGCAATCCAGCGGATCCTCGCCCGGGTTGAGTTTGCCGGCCGGAATCTCAAGGATGAATCCGCCGGCGGCATGCCGATATTGCCGGATCAGCACCACCGTATCCTGATCCTTCATGGGCACGACGGCTGCGGCTCCGGGATGATGAATAATTTCCAGGTCGACGGTCGCCCCATTGGGCAAGGTCACGGTCTCGACATTGAGATTCACCACGCGGCCCTTGTAGATGTTCTTTTTCATGAGGCAATGGGTGATGGGCTAGAGGCCATAGGACAGGCTGAGGAGGTTTGTCCTAATTCTCCTCACCCATAGCCTATGGCCTATTGCCTATCGCCTCTCCTATAGAACGGCGTCTTCACCACCACGGCCGGTGCAATCCGACCGCGAATGTCGATCGACAGCGGGGTCCCGGGCGCCGAATGGGAGGGAGGCACATAGGCCAGGCCGATGCCCTTTTGCAACAGCGGGGAGAAGTTGCCGCTGGTCACTTCTCCGATCGGAGTCCCGTCTACTCCCCCTTCGGATGCCGACTGCGCCAGAACTTTTAACCCGTGGCGCGGGACTCCCCGCTCCAGAAGCTCGAATCCAACGAGCTTTCGACTCAGCCCCTGGGCCTTCTGCCCGGACATCGTCGCTTTCCCGACAAAGTCCCGCTTCTGGAAATCCACCACCCACGACGCGCTCGCTTCCAACGGGGTCGTGTCCTCACCGATCTCATTGCCATACAGGAGATAGGCCATCTCAAGGCGAAGCAGGTCTCGGGCGCCCAGCCCGCATGGTTTCAGCCCGAGCGCTCGCCCCTTCTCGAACAGTTGGTCCCAGACCGCAGCCGCCCGGCCCCGCGGGATGTAGAGCTCATACCCCGGCTCGCCGGTGTAGCCGGTCCTGGTGATCAACACGCTCGCCTCGGCCAAGGGGGCACGCAGGCATTGCCGGGGTTTCATTGTTTCCAAGCCGGCCACGCCCGCGAGGCTCAGGATCGTGCGCGCGGTCGGTCCCTGCAAGGCCAACTGCGCCAGGTCCCCGGACTGATCGCTCAGGAGCAGATCCGACAGGCCTCTGGTCTGATCCATCAACCACGACCAGATCTTTGCCCGGTTGGAGGCGTTGACGCAGAGGAGATATTCCTGCGGCTCCGTGTGATAGATGAAAATGTCGTCCTTGATCCCGCCCTGCTCATTGCACACCATGGAATAGTGCGCCTCGCCGAGCGATAGCTTGGCGACATCTGTGGTCACGACGAGCTGGAGATAGGCCATCGCACTGGGACCGGCCACCAGGAATCGCCCCATATGGCTGACGTCGAACAGCCCCGCCGCGCGGCGAACGGCATGGTATTCGTCAACGACGCCCGAATACTGGATGGGCATCTCCCAGCCGGCAAAGTCCACCAGTTTCCCGCCGGCGGCGACATGGGCCCCGTATAAAGGAGTGCGGTTCATAAACAAACGGCGTTCAGCATACGGCTACGAGTGGTCGGCTTGAAGGCTCAAGGCCGAGAGCAGATACTGACGACTTCCTATCGTAGCCCCAACAATTCCACCTCGAACGTCAAGGTTGCATCGGGCGGGATGACCCCTCCGGCCCCTCGCGCGCCATAGCCCAAGTCCGGCGGGATGATCAGTTTCCGCTTGCCCCCCGTGCGCATGGTCCCAACGCCCTCATCCCAACCTTTGATAACCTGGCCGGCCCCAACCCGGAAGGAGAAGGGTTCATTCCGATCGACTGAACTATCGAACTTGGTGCCGTTCGCCAGCCACCCGGTATAATGCACCGTGGCGGTGTCCCCGACTTCCGCTTGGCGACCGGTGCCGACGCTCAGATCCACATATTGCAATCCAGATTCAGTCGTCACAAATGCCTCCTTGATAGCCGAAGCACTGCCCCCCACGCCGACAGTTGAGGCCAGGTACCCCAGGCCGATGATCACGATGACGAGTAGGTTCCTCGTTCGCGTCCCTGGCACCATGTTCATACTCTCGAAGTTGTTCCTCCGCTAGGGCGCCACGGCCCCAAAGAGTGCCACGCTGGCCGTATAGCCATGAAGATAGTTTGTCCCGCCGACCGGGCCGATCTCACCCTGAACAGAAGGGCTCCCGCCGGGGCCTGTGGTTGCCGCACCCGCTCGGATGCCAGCAACAGATGGAGCTCTTCACTCGCCGCTTGCGCATCCCGCACCTGGAACTGGACGGTCTGCCCCTCCGTGACCAGATCACCGACCGCCAGGCTCCCGCTCGTCTGATCAGCGCCGATGAGATTGCGAATGAGGAAATCCCCCCGCTCAAAACGATTGCGTTGCTCGTCCATGGCGAATCCAACGTGCAAAGCTCGCTGGGCCAACAGGCGGTCGTCACTGCTGAGCCCTTCGAAGACCTTTTGCAACTGCTGGAGGGCAGGGATCCCGCTCAACTCATGAATGACGTTCTGTTCAGCCCGAGTGATGACGAACCGGTCACCGATCGGACGGCATCCCTGTGAGACGACGGCGCGGATGGTGACCGCGCCCGTCATCGCGACGCCGACGACTCCGTGATCATGCACGGCCTGATTCAGAATCATCCGATGTTCTCCGCTCTCACGCCCCCCGCCGGCCAGCCCGCCGATGATCGGGGCGCCCGGATACGCGCTCTGGATCACGCCGAGGACATCATCCATCGGCGAGGTAAAGGGGTCGGCGAACAGGAGGAAGGAGGGTCGGCCCACACCCACCATATCCGGAGTGGGCCATTCTTGAAGGACCGCCGTATCCCCGCTGGGGCGCGCGACGAGCCGGACCGGAAACAGCGACGCCCCGGGCAACCGGGCGGTCCAGAGCACCACGCCCGGCGCACTCTCAATCTCCTCCGAGTCCGCGATGATCCCTTCGCCCGTACACCCGACCAAGAGTCGGAGCGGGAGCGCCCGGTGGAGCGCCTCGACCAGTGCATCCGCCTGCTCCGCGAAATGCGAGGAGAGAAACAGGCAGGCCAAATCAATCGGCCCATCGCCGAGGATGTCGGTAGTCGCGCGAGAGAGGTGGTGCGCCGCGTGGAGAGGATCCAGGTCCTTCGCGACGGCAGAAGCTATGCGCATGTGACAGCAGGCGTCAACGACTAGCGATCCAGCACGTCCATTTGCTGGGCCCGCTTCTCTCGAAGGGTCTTATAATACCGCCACATGTACGAATGAAAATCGTCCAGTTGCGCGAGCAGGTAATGCAGTTCGGTCGGATCTTCGGCTTCCAGCGCCTGGGTCATTCTTGATTTCAAGAACAGTGAGAAGGCCTGGGTCTTCTCCAGCGCCGTATAGAGCTTCAAAGGCCCGCCGATTTGGTACTCGTCCATGATCGTGATCTACTCCTTTATCGTGGTCGAACAGGCGGTGAGCCGCCAGGTCCGGTCTCACTCGCGGGAGCAAGCATAGTCACTCCCTCGACTAAATTGCAAGACTTTGGCTTGGGCCGAGAGGGGCGTCTCCACTGCCGGCTCCACCTATCGCCCGCCGGCTACCAGGGCGCGAAGGCGCGTGAGGGAGATGGCCTCCACCCGGTGTCCGTCGCGTCCCGTGACCGTCGTGGCCATCGTCAGCGCATTGAGGATCGCCTCCTCGGTCGCCTCGGCCACCGCCGTAAAGATCGGGTTCACGTGGCTGTCCGACAAATGGGCCATGGAGAAGCGCGGTTCTTTCGGATCATGCGGGATCGTGTTCGCCGTGGAGAAGGCGAGAATAAAATCCCCACTCCCGTGCCGCACGGTCGAGCCGGTCCTGGCCAAGCCGACGACCGCCCGTTTGGCGACTCGACCTAGCTGCCGCGCATCCAGCGGGGCATCCGTCGCCACGATGATGATGATGGACCCTTCCGAGCCGGCCTGCGCTGAGGGTAGCGTCACGTCATACCGTTTGCCGACCGGGGCCCCGGAGACCAACAACTCAGGACGACGCCCGTGATTCGCATTCACCAACACGCCGATCATGTAGCCGCCCTCGTCAGGGTTGAGTCGCCGTGAGGCGGTGCCGATCCCGCCTTTGAACCCATAGCTCACCATTCCGGTTCCGGCCCCCACGGATCCCTCCAGCACAGGCCCGGTGCTCGCCTGATCCAGCGCGGCCATGACGTCGTGCTCGGATACGTGCCGGCCCTGGCTATCGTTCAGGCGACTGTCATCGCACTCGGCGACCACGGGCGTCAGCGTATCATCCGTAATGCCGATCTCGGGGTAGCGCTTGATCATCCAGCTCATCACACCGTTGGCCACTCTCGGCACATTTAAGGTATTGGTGAGGGCGATCGGGTATTCCAGAAAACCG
>JACRLS010000278.1 GCA_016235225.1 Nitrospirota bacterium
ACGACCTGGAGTCCCGTGATCAACAGCGTCAGGCCGCCGACCCGCATGACCTGGCTCAGGACTGGATTGCCGAACCAATCCGCAATGTACGGTGCCCCGGCATACAAGGCGAGATAGCCGACCCCCGCGATCCCCATGGTCACCCAAAAGCACGTATTGAGTTCCCGGCGGTCCAGGTTGGGGAATTGGATGATCGTCGCGCCCATGCCGAGCTCGGCGACGATGAAAATGGTCGACGTCCAGGCGGTCACGAGCGCCATCAGTCCGTAGTCGCTGGGAGACAGCAGTCTCGCAACCGCGAGCGTGCTGACGAAGGAGGCGAGTTGAATCACCCCGCGCGACCAGGCGATCCAAAAGAACGACTTGGCGATCTTCTCTTTCATCCTAGCCTTCTGGCGTGGCGATCCGGCCTGACGACGAGCTCGCCGAAGCGAGGGAGCCCCGAGGCGAATCGCGCTCGTCGCTCGATCAGGCGGCGGCCGCCATCGTCTTACGTTTTCCCGTCATCACAAGATAGGTGTGTCCCGTGGTGGTCACGTGCTGCTCGTTGACGACGGAGAATCCGCTTTCGAACATCCCTCGAAGCTTCGGACCGTCAAATTCCGACACATGCTCATCCACTTCGTCGGGGGACATACAGCCTTCCGGGACGCCCACGATCAAGAGTCCCCCGGGCTTGACGAGGCGGGTCAACGCCTTGATGACCGCGTCAGGATCGGAGATGTGCTCCAAGACTTCCACGGTCGTGATGACGTCAAAGCCGGCACTGGGGAGCTCGGCCGGGATGTTGGGCAGCTCGGTGCGAAATGCCGTGAACCCCTTGCGCACGGATAGATCGACCGCCACCTGCGAGATATCGAGTCCCGTGCAGGTGCATTGCTTCTGAGCGCGGAGCAGTTCCATGAACCGCCCGGACCCGCACCCGACATCAAGGAGGCGGGCGCCTTGCGGAATACGATCGATGATCCCCTGGCGCAGCGTCGCGTAGCGCCGCTCGTCCTCCTGCTCCTGCGCGTCGGACACTCGGTATTCTTCATACTTCTGATCCCAATACTTTTTCGTGTTGGGGTTGTAGCGTCCGTAGGCAAGGAATCGGGCGGCGGCGGGAGACACCTTCCGAACCCCCTCGATGAGGAAATACGGTACATGGGGATGCATGACGAACTCTTTGCACCGTTCAAGGAACTTCATGGGCGCTCCTCCTTACTCGGGACCTCGATCGTGTTGGCAAGACCTATCGGCGAAACCACAATTCCAAGACCATGAGGTTCCACAACAGCGTTCCGTAGAACGACGTCTGGTCGTCCCGATGCGAGGCAATCAATCGCTCAAGGGCGGTCTTGGAGAAGAACCCTCGCTGGACACTCTGGGGACTGAGCACCAAGTCCATCATCAACTCATTCAGTTTGCGGTCGGTCCGTAGCCACACCGGAATCGGTAAGCCGAACCCATGCTTGGTTTTCTGAATGATGTCGGCAGGCAGGAGATCCGCGTAGGCGTTCTTGAAAAATGAGCGGAGACGTTGGCCCCGCATTCTGATTTCTGATGGAACACATGAGGCAAATTCTGCAAGATGTTGATCCAGAAATGGAAACTTGACGGACACCCCATTAGCCTCGGTCATGCGAGTCACCTTGAAGAGGTCGTTGTCGCTGATCGCCAGCTTGAGGTCGAGGTAGAGCTGCTTGTCCAACTCGGTACGCCCTCGCGCGCGTTCATAATGCCAGTGCATGGCCCAATAGGGGTTGTAGACCCTTCCCAATGACCGGAGGAAGGCGGGCTCGAACAGGTCCGCCTGCGAGACCGTCTTGTACGTGCCATAGGAGTACAGCCGATCAGGGTATGGGATGCTGGCGCGCTGAATGTATTTCCTGCCTTTGACGAAGGGGCCGAACGGGAGCGCGGCGGCCAGTCCGAAAGCAAGAGGCTTGACGAGTCCGTTCCGGAGCACGGGCGGAATCTCCCAGTAGTAGTCAAACACCCGCTGGGACGCGTAGCGCTCGTTTCCGGCGAAGAGTTCGTCCCCCCCATCGCCGGCATAGAGGGTGTCGATGCCGTGTTCACGCGCCACCTTCGCGCAGAAATACGTGGGAACGGCCGAGGCATTGGCAAAGGGTTCATCAAAGTGTTCGACGATGTGCGGAATGGCTTCGAACACGTCGGCGGGCGTCACAAAATATTCCACGTGCTTGGCTCCGAAGGCCCTGGCGGCGGTCCTCGCATATGTGATTTCATTGAACCGCTCGACATCGAATCCGATGGAGAAGGCTGTGACCGGCGTGCCCATGACCTGCGTGAGAACGCCGGTCACCGTGCTGCTGTCGACTCCCCCGCTGAGGAACGTCCCCGCCGAACGGCCCGGGGGTTCCGCGTTGACACGCGAGGAGATCGCTTCTGAAAAGCGGTCCTTCAACTCGCGGGCCAGGTCCTGCTCGCTGGACCACTGGGGGTGGGTAAAATCGAGGTCCCAGTAGCGCACACTGTGTGCCGTGCCCTGTCGATAGGAAAGCACATGCCCTGGCGGTAGTTTGTGGGCCTCCACATAGATGGTGGTTGGCGTCGGGGCATACGAATTGCCAGCGACGTCGACAATCGCCTCCGGATTGATGGTCCGGGGCCAATCCACCGGGGCGCGCTCCAGCGCCTTCATGCGGGAGGCGAAGATGAGTCGATCGGTTCCCGCGTAGTACACGATGGGGTGGACCCTGAACCGGTCGGTGGCGACATGAAGCGTCTCCGTCCGTCCGTCCCAGATGGCGAGGGCAAACTCTCCCCTGAGCTGGTCCAAGACCTTCAGGCCCTGCTGTATGTACAGGTCGAGAATCTCCAGGAAGGCCTTCTGGGGGCGGGCGCCGTGCTGAGTGATGGGAGAAGCCAGGAGGGTGCCGTGAAAGGCCAAACCGACGCAGGCCCCATGCACGGTCACGCTGGCGACGCCGGTCGTCCTGCCGGGGAAGGGGCCTGCGCCGAGCGCTGCAGGGCCTGCGACCAGCGTCTCAAGACTGTCGGTCGAACCGGGTCCCAGGGCGCGAACCATCGGGCGGAGGCGTTCCTCGGCTATCCGGTCGTTCGAGTGGACCAACACGATTCCGCAGATGCCAGCCATAAGGCTTCCCCCTATTGACCGTCGGATTTTGAGACTTGGAGATCGGCCGCCGACTTCTTCTTACTCCCCTTTGCGGGAGCACGGTCACCCGACTGTCCATGGCCTTCGAACTGAGGAATGGCTTTCGTATAACCCAGCTTGCGGGCCTCCCCTTCCTCCTGTTTCGCCAGAGGCATCTTCTGGCTCTTGTAGTAGGCTTCGGCCAGCCAGGCATGCGCGGACGGCAGGGTCGCGTCCAGTTTCGTGGCTTCTTTCAGGTGTTCCACCGATTTGTCGAGGGCTCCGATCTCAAGCAAGTAGTACCCATATTGTGCGTGGGTGAATGCATATTGAGGGTAGAGGGCCCGGGCTCTCTCGAAGAACGGCACCGGCAGCCCGTTCATTTTGGTCACCATGGCCACGGTGCTGATCAGGGAGAGGGCGCCCGGGTGGTTCGCAATTCGCTCCAGCGTGAATTGCAAATCGCCGATGACGGCCTTGTATTCCCCGCGTCGAAAACTGTCGAACATCGGTTGGGAGAAATGACCGTACTCGACCGATCTCAGGAGGCCGACCGTTTCCGGATGGTGGTCGACCGTGTAGTAGTCCTGGTTGATCAGGCTTCCTCCATCGTTACGTTCCGGGCGAAGCAGTTCCTGTCCCTGCGCGACGACTCCCCAGTCCGCGAGGAGTGCGACGCCGCAGAAGACCGCCCAAGCGAGTGGTGTCATGATGAGCCTCCTAATGTTCATGGTCTCTCCTGGCGGCACACACCGGTCACGGGTGTGTCTCCCCTTTCTGCGCGATCCATGCGTCCGGTACGGGCGACTGGCCCCCACATCTGTGCGGCCCGACGCCCTCCCCTACTAGGCCGCGTGTTGTGTGAGGATGCGAATGATGCGTTCCCCGGCTCGGCCGTCCCAATGCTCCGGAATCCGGTGTGAGCCTGGATGATGGAGTTTCTGCAAGGAGCCGTCGATGATGCCCGCCTTCTTCGTTCCCACCAAGACGTTGGTGCCTTGCGTCACGGTCACCGGTCGCTCGGTATTGTCGCGCATCGTCACGCATGGCACGCCGAGGACGGTGGTTTCTTCCTGAATCCCTCCGGAGTCCGTCAGGACCAGCGTGGCATTGGCCGTGAGGCAGAGAAAGTCGAGATAGCCGAACGGCTCGACGCAGCGAATGCCGGAGCGTCCAACCGGCTTTCCGGACTCGTAGCCGGAGAAGTCGATATGCCCGCCGAGACCGAACTCCTTGATGCGGGCCTGGGTGCGCGGGTGAACGGGGAAAATGATCGGCACCTGGGCGCTGACCAGGGTCAGTGCGTCCAGAATCTCGCGGAAGGCCTCCGGGTAATCAACATTGCTGGGGCGATGGAGGGTCACGACGGCGTAGCGTCTGGTCTTGAACTGACGGGGCGGCGCTTCGGTCGGCCCCCGGTCGACCCTGTCCTCCTGCTCACGCAGGAGTCCTAGCCGGGCGAGCACGTTCGAGTGCTCAGCGTGGGCGCGATGTTTCAGCAGGGTATCCACCATGGTATTGCCCACGAAATGAATGCGGTGCTTGGACACGCCTTCCCCCAGGAGATGCTCCTGAGCGCTGGCTTCAGTAATGAAGTGGAAATCGGACAAGGCGTCGGTCAAGATCCGATTGATTTCTTCCGGCATGGTTCGATCGCCGCTCCGCAAGCCGGCTTCGACGTGCGCCAGGACGTCGCCGACGACCAGCACGACATCCGGCTGCTCCCTGACCACCACTGGCTCGAATCGCTTCATGATGTCCGCCGTCTGCGCCGCATGCGACCCGGAGCCGACGCCCAGATCCACGGCGGGCATGGGAATGCCCAGATCTCTAAAGAAGGAGTGGGACATCTTCTCGTCGTAGTGTTGGCCGGTATGGACGAGGAGATAGTCCACCCCGGGCGACGTCCGCTCGTTGTGCGCGTGGATGGCGTCCACAATCGACGCGATCTTCATGAAATTGGGACGAGCCCCGGCAACCAGCAGCAGTTTCATGGTCTGGCTCCCTGATGGAGAAAGGGGTGACGGTGACGGATACGCAGGAGCCGCTACGCGGCCTTGCGGGTCAGCGGGTCGGGTCGTTGGCAGGCGGCTTCGAATGTGGTCGCCAACCTGTCTGTCACATGGCTCCAGGCAAACCCGGCCGCCCGTTGTCGAAGCAGATCTGTGCGCCAGGGGCGCTGCAGCGCCGAGAGGATGGTCTGGACCAGATCCTGGGTCTCCCGGCGGGCCAGCAGCCCCACGGCTTCCGAAGACACGATCTCAGGAATGCCTCCGACGCGCGTCGCGACGATCGGCAGCCCGCAGGCCATGGCCTCCATCAGGACGTTGGGCCAGCCTTCGCGCCCGCTCGCCAGACAAAACAGATCCGCCGCGCTGTACCAGACGTGCAGCTCTTCATGCGACACGCGGCCGGCGAACCGGACCTGATCCGCCAGGTCCAGGCGCTCACAGAGCCGTTCGAGCTCCCCGCGCAACGGTCCGTCGCCGACGATCAACAGCCCCAATTGCGTCAGATGATGTCGGGTCCTGAGAACGTGGAGCGCCTGGAGCAAGAGATGAAACCCTTTGTTCTCAGTAAGATTGCCGACCGAGAGCAGATAGGTCCCGTCCGGCAGTCCCAGTCGAGAGCGTGCTTCTGATTGCGGGACGGGAGAAAACTTCCGTGCATCGACGCCGTTCGGAATCACCGAGCTGTGGTCAGGCGAAATGCCCAGTCGCACCATGACGCCCTTCAGAGCCTCGCTCACCGCGACCACGTGCGCAGCCCGCCGCAAGGTGAATCGCAGCAAGGGACGGATCAGCGGCATCCGGGCATACAGATTGATGTCGCTCCCTCTCGCAGAGACCACGACCGGCTTCCCGAGCACCAGGCCCAACAGCACGGCGGCGAAGCCGTCGGGGTAGACGTAGTGGGCATCAATCAGATCGAAGTCAAAGTGCCGCCGGATGTTGCGGGCACAGGCAAGGAGTGAGAGAAACATCGAGAGTCCATACGTCGTCATCCCGATCTTCGGCACGATCACATACCGGGGATGATAGACCTCGATACCGTCGAGCAGTTCGCGACGACGGACTTGCGAATACAGCCACCGTGAGCCCAGTTTGATCGGAGGATAATACGGGACCGGGGCCACGACTTTCAGCGCATGGCCGGTCGTCTTGGAAAAATGTGCCATCCGTTCCTTGATGAACACGCCATGCTGAGGCCAGATGTTGTTGGGATATAATGACGAGCACACCAGTATGTTCACGTCCGCGCCTCCCCGACGTCACCGCACAGGCCTGGTGTCATTCGGTGATCAGCTTAAGGACCCGTTCCGCATTCGCCTTCCAGAGAAATCCGCGCGCGTAGACCCGTTCAGCCGCCGTCCGCCCCATACGGCGGCTCATGGCGGGGTTTCGGACCAGGGCTTCAATTTGGGCCCGCATGCTGTCTTTACTGCCTGGTTGGAACAAGACCCCGGTGACTCCCTCCTCCACAATCTCCCGTATGTTGGGTTGATTAGGAGCCACCGTACACTTGCCCATGCCCATGTACTCGATAATCTTCATGGGACAGGCGTACTCGGTCACGCTGGGCTGCAGCGTGATATCCATGGCTGCGATATGCGCGGCGATTTCATCCCGCCCGACCGGACCGGTAAAGACGACGGTGGAGCGCAGATCGTGCGCGTCGGCATAGCGAATGAGGTCGGGATACGCAGGACCGTCTCCCACGAGAAGCAGCTTGACCCCCTGCTTTGACAGCTTGGCCTCATGCATGATCTCCAACAGGAATTCGAGGCCATGCCATTTGCGGAACCACCCGACGAATCCCAAGACGGTCCGGCCGGTCATCCCATAGCGCGTGCGGATATGCTCCCCTGAGATACCGGGATGAAAGTGTTGCGGGTCGATGCCGTTGGACATCACCACCATCCGCCGGGTCGGCACACCTTCCTCGACGAAGAGATCTTTCATCACCTGCGTGACGACCACCGTTCTCGTACTGTGCGAACAGATCCAGCGCTCCGACCAACGCGCCAGCCAGGCAAAGGTCAATTTCCCCAGCTTCTGTTGCTCATAGTACAGCGGCGCATTCACTTCCCGGATCATCGGGATCCCGAAACGCTTGCCGGCGAGCACCCCACAAAATGTATTCAACGCGTACCGCTCATAGATCAGGTCAGGGCGTTTGGCCCGTATGGCTTTGCAGAGCTGTCGGTACCCGTACAGGTTGTAGGTCAGGCTCATCAGTTCATACAGCCAACCGGGAATCCACCGGCTCAGGCGTTCCCAGGACCGCCCCCGAATCTTTCTCCCCCCCGCCGGATCCAATTCCACCAGAGCCACAATCTCGACTTCATGCCCCAACTCACGAAAGGCTTTCACCATTTCATAGATGTGAATGCCCTGGGCGTCTCCAGACTGGGTCCTGTGGTGATAGAGAACTCTCATAGGTCACTCGCATGGCTCCTGTCGCACGCGTCCTCCACATGTATGGGACGCGGACGGTGTGTGGTGAAATTTTGGAAAAGTGATCGGCAGCGGCCGTTATTCCGAACGTCGCATGAACCGCCGGCCCCACGATTCCAGAACCAGCAGCGCCCACAGATGATAGGCATAGTCCCGAAGGCCTCGCTGGTGGAGGGCCCACCAACCACGAATCGCCTCCGTGTCCATGATCTCTGAGACGAACGATTGCTTGGCAAACATGCGCTCTTCGAACGGCGACTTGAGGTCGCCCCGGAACCATTGGGCCAGCGGGATGCTGAAGCCCATCTTGGGACGATTCATCGCCTCTGCCGGCACGAGATCCCGCAACACCTGTTTGAGAATGTACTTCCCTTCCCCATGTCGGAGCTTGAACCGCGACGGAATTCGGGCCGCAAGCTCCATCACTTCATGGTCCAGCAGCGGGACGCGGACTTCGAGCGAGTGGGCCATGCTGGCCCGATCCACTTTCGTGAGGATGTCGTCCACAAGATAGGTTTTCACATCCACATATTGGATTCGTGACAGAGGGTCCCAGCCACGCGTGCGGTCGAAGTAGCGTTGCATTACGCTGAAAGCCTGGTAGCCTTTGAGCGCCGTCCGCACCGGTTCCCGATAGAGGACCTGTTTCATGGCCGGCGAAAACCACGTCATCGAGTTGAAATAGCCCTGCTCCGGAGACATGGAGAGGTTCTGCAACAACGTCCTACCTCTGAGGATCCGGGGGAGCCAATCGGCCTTGGGATAGACCGCGGAGAGCGCCGAGAAGAGCGGTCGGCGAAGACCCGCGGGCAGAAGCCCTCGCATGCGGTTTTCAAAGACATCGAACTTGTACCGGCGATATCCGGCAAAATTCTCATCGCCCCCATCCCCCGATAAGCACACCGTGACGCGCTCTCTGGCCACTTGCGACACGTAATAGGTCGGGATCATGGACGAATCGGCAAAGGGCTCGTCAAAATGCCAGACCAATTGGTCGAGGATGCGCGAGGCCGAGGCGCGCACGGTCCGCTCATACGCTTGTGTCCGGTATCGCGCCGCCACCATCCGCGCATAGGGGAGTTCGTCGAAGCCCGACTCTTCAAAGCCGATGGTGGCCGTTTGGATAGGCCGATCCACCAGCCCGGCCATCAACGCCACGACAGCGCTGGAGTCCATTCCTCCCGAGAGGAAGGCCCCGAGCGGGACTTCACTCATCAAGTGGATGGAGACCGACTCACGGAGCTTCTCCCGCAGTCCCTCAATCCAGTCCTCCTCGGTCGGGCGTTCATCAGGATCAAACCGGAGATCCCAGTATTGTGCTTCGTGAATGCCCTCAGCCGTGACGGTAAGGGTATGTCCCGGTTGCAATTTTCGGATATTCCGAAAGATTGTTCGCGGCGCCGGCACGTAGAGATAGGAGAGATATTCGTCCAGTGCCTGGAGATCCATCGTGCGCGGAACAGAGGGATCCTCGATAATGGCTTTCAGTTCCGAGCCGAAGAGAAACCTTTTCCCGCTCCAGCAGTAGTAGAGCGGCTTGATCCCGACGCGGTCGCGCGCCAGGAAGAGGGCCTGTGCCCGACGGTCCCACACGGCAAAGGCGAACATGCCGCGAAGATGTTCGACGCATTTTGCGCCATACTCCTCATAGGCGTGCAGGATCACTTCGGTGTCGCTCGACGTCCGGAATCGGTGCCCCGCCTTCAGCAACGTCTCGCGCAACGGTCGAAAATTATAGATTTCGCCGTTGAATACGATCGCCTTGCTCTGATCCTCGTTGAAGATCGGCTGACGGCCGGCGTCGACATCGATGATGCTGAGACGACGGTGCCCCAGCCCGACCGGACCCTCCACGTGCAGTCCGTCTTCATCCGGTCCCCGATGGGACAGGGAGCGGGTCATCCGCTGCAGCAGGGACGTCGCAGCGTGCCGGTCGGCCGACGGATCAAAGAATCCTGCGATGCCACACATAGGTCACACGAAGGGAACAGAGAGGGCGATGCGGAGGGTCAGGCGGCGACGTGAGTCAACCGCGGGTCGGGATGGGGCCGATCGATCGCATGCGCCTGATCAATGAACTGCCGACACCAGAGTTCGAGAACCAGGAGGCACCAGATCCAGGTGCTATAGTCGCGGCGCCCGGAACAGTGATGCGTCAGCAGCCGGCGGATGGTCTCCGGGCGGAAGTACCCACGGCTCAGCGTCTTCGGGTCCAGGAGAATCTCCTGCGCCGCGTGCCGGTGTTACTGTCTGAACCATCGATCTTTTGGTAAGGCGAACCCTTGTTTCGGCTTAGAGAGCAGTGATGGGGGCAACCACTTCGGGAGCAGCTTACGAAGTAGATACTTGCCCAGCCCGTCACGGATCTTCAACGAGACCGGCAGCGTGGCGGCATATTCCACCAGGGTATAGTCCAGCAAGGGAGAGCGGACTTCCAGCGAGTTCGCCATACTCATTCGATCGACCTTGGTCAGAATATCCGCCGGGAGATACTCCAGCGTATCGACATACTGGTATCGCGACACCGGGTCCAGCCCCGCTGCCTCTCCCTGTAACCGCTTGCTGCGAGCCATGGGGTCCGTACCGATCACCGCACCGGCAAACTCCTTGCTGTACAGTTGCTGTTGGATGAATGGATAGATGCCCAGATTGAGTGGAAGTCCCCCGCTGGTGTGCCGGCTCATCGCATGAAGATAGTTCCATCCGGGAGCCGTGAAGGGCAGCGCGGAGACCAACGGCCCGACCACCCCTTGGCGAACCCACTCCGGAACGTGCCCCATGCGAAGATGATCCCCCAGGCGCAGGTAGCGGGTATAGCCGGCAAAGACCTCGTCACCGCCGTCTCCGGAAATCGCCAGCGTGACATAACGCCGGGCTGCCTCACACACATAGTAGGTGGGGATCGCGGACGAATCGCCGAACGGCTCATCCAGGTGCCAGACGACCTTCGGCAGGATGTCGAGACCCGCGGGCTTGACGATCAACTCCTGGTGCTCCGTGCCCAAATGCTTGGCGACAATCCGTGCGTCTTCAATCTCGGAATATCCCGACTCTTCAAAGCCGATGGTGAACGTCCGGACCGGCCGATCTGAAAGCTGTGTCATCAAGGCGACCACGAGGCTGGAGTCCAGCCCGCCGCTGAGAAAAGCGCCTAATGGCACCTCCGCCATCATCCGGCGCTTGACGGCCTGGCGAAGGAGATGCTCCACCCGCTCCAGCACTTCCTCTTCAGGTGATGGAGCCGTGACCGGCTTGAACTGAAACGTCCAATAGGGGCGACAGATCACCCGACCATGTTCCACCACCAACACATGCGCGGGCGGAAGGCGCTTGACGCCCGAAAGGATGGCGTCCTCGCCCACGATGTAGCTGTGTGTCAGGTATTCGTGAATCGCCGCAAGGTTGACCTCAGGATGAAGATCGCCGTACGCCAGCAACGCTTTCATCTCGGACCCGAACAGCACGCGGCGCTGATTGATGTGGTAGTACAGCGGCTTCTTGCCGAGTCGATCCCGTGCCATGACGAGGCGGTCCGACCGCTCATCCCAGAAGGCGCAGGCAAACATGCCGTTCAGCTTCGGAAAAGCGTCCAATCCGTACTGGAGATAGAGCGCCAACAAGACCTCCGTGTCGGAGTGGGTGCGGAATCCGTAGCCGGCCTGTTCCAGGTCATTCCGCAGTTCCGGGAAATTATAGATTTCTCCGTTAAATACGAGATGGACGGTGTCGTCCCGGCTCGACATGGGTTGATGTCCGCTGGCCAGGTCGATGATGCTCAGGCGTCGGTGCGTCAGGCCGGCCGGCCCTCGCTCCCAGAACCCTTCCGCATCGGGCCCCCGGTGCACCAGGACACGACTCATGCGGCGCAATCCCGCCGGTGAAGGGGTCTCCGTCCGCTCACGCATAAGGATGCCTGCAATACCACACATGGTTAGCTCCTGCGGAGAAACTGAAAGAGACCGCTGATTTCTGCATCACAGACCGCCGCACTGAATCGGCCGGGGGATCGACAGATCCCCATATCGAACCGCTTCAGATGATACATGTCGACACCGCGACGATTCTGTCCCGGCTCCGTCGACACCGCCGCCTCGACCCCGAGGTCGCGAAGCACCGTCTTGACATGATCGGCCACCCGGCCGCGCGGGTAGGAAAAGACTCGAACCGGCCCGTTCAACTCTTGCTCCACACGATGAATGCTCATCTGGATTTCCCGGCGGACGCTCGACTCATCGAGTTCGTCGACAAAGGCATGGGTCACCGTATGCGCCCCGATCTCCCATCCCTCTCGGTGCATGGCTCGGACCTGCTCCCACGTCAACATCAACTCGTCGTTCATGGTCGTCGTCGATGTCGTGGGCAGCAAGGTCGCGATCAGTTGCTGACGCGGCTCACGGGGCAGCGCGTTCAGGACATTCCCCAGTCGCTGGCCGGCTGACCGGACGTCTCCAGACTCGGCCGTCTGACTCAGAATGTCCTGCACACCCTGGGGGAGCCCGGCCTGCCTCCCCCATCCGAGCCTCCACCGGTGAAGGAGGTCAGGAACAGCCCGCCCAATCGCATCCCACCAGAGAAAGGCCGAGCGATCCAGCACGCCGGTCACGACAAACAAGGTTGCGGGAATTTCGTATTTCTTCAGTACGGGCCAGGCATGCTCATAATTATCCACATAGCCGTCATCGAACGTGACTGTGACGGCCCGTGGAGGCAGTTCTCCCGCCTGCAGGAGCTTCATGGCGTCCCCAAACGCGAGAACTCGGTACCGCCTTGCGAGGTGTGCCATCTGTGCTTCAAAATGATCCCGCGGCATGACCATAGCCTGAAAGGGAGAATGCATGGCTTCGTGCAGCGGGAGGACACGGTGATAGGTCAAGATCTTGAGTGTGTCGCCTTGCCGCCGGATGGCCACGGCGGTCGCCCCGCTCCAAGCCAACCCCTTCCCCAGGAGAGTCTTCGCTCGATCATGCAGGCTCACCGTCGTGCTGAGGCGTGCACGCCAATAGTGCTCCTGATACAGCGATTCGGTCGCGCCACCCTTGATGCCACGGTCGTTCGTCCTCCGGGCGACGTCCCCGTTCACCGCACTCAGTCCGGTGCTCTCACGAAGATACAGAATTTGCTCGGGTTTCACGTGCCAGCGGCGGAGTAGTTCGTCACAGTGGGCCTGTGTGTCCGCGACAAAGTGATCCACTCGCCTCGCCAGCGCTCGCGCCAGGGCCGTCTTCCAGACAGGAATGGCCCGTGCCTCCGGCTCATGCACCGAATGGATAACGACACGAGTGTGCGCCGCCAGGGCAGCCAAGACCGCATAGAAATACGTGGCCATGCCGTGGGAGTGCAGGACATCGATCCGCCCCTTGTGGAGCAGCAAGACCAGTGTACGTACTGTTCGTAGGCGCCCGGAACAGCCATCCGTGGCAAAGAAAGATCCTTGAGCCGCGGGATCT
>JACRLS010000279.1 GCA_016235225.1 Nitrospirota bacterium
ACGAAGGACAAGAGGCCGGCCATGAAGGCCGCCACCACCGAAATCTGCTGGATCGAATCCGTCATCGAATCCACCTATCGCTGGTTGAGCAGCGTCTGGACCAACTTGCGGGCTTCGGGACTGTTCCAGTCCCGTGCGCCGAAGATGCGATGGGTGACAATGCCCTCACGATTCATGAGGAAGGACATGGGCAACGTGCGCGCCCCATAGGTGACGCCGATGCGGAAGTCGGAGTCGTGCAGGATGGGGAATGTGAGACCCAACGATTCTTTGAAGGGCCTGGTGACGGAGACCCCTTGGGCATCCGTGGAGACCGCAAGAATCTCAAAATCCTGCCGCGTGATCCCGCGATAAAGCGCCTCCATCGCCGGCATCTCGACCCGACAGGGCCCACACCAAGTCGCCCAGAAGTTCAGGAGGACCACCTTGCCTCGGTACTTCACCAAGGTGACCGGATTCCCATCCAAATCCCAGAGCTCAAAGTTCGGGGCCAACGAGCCGACGTTCACCACGCCCCGTTCCTGAAGGGGGATCGGCTGCGCTGCTGGCTCGGCCCCCGGCTCGGACTTCCCCTGGTCGCAGGCCACGAGGCCAAGGAGCCCCAGCCCCAGCAGGCTTGGGTATAGACTTCTGTTCATGGAATCAACTTATCAGGTAGCGTTGGGAGGAGCAACCGACCCGGTCTTTTTCAGCAGATCCATCACCACGCGGAGGCTGTCCACCCTGGTCCAGTCTCGTGGTCCGATGACTTTCTCGCGAAGAATTCCATCCTGGTCGATGATATAGGTTTCAGGAACCCCCATCAGTTTGTAGCGCTTATCCGTCTGGCCCCAGGAATCCACGAGCACTGGGAAGGTCAGGTTCATACTCTTAATGAAAGGCGGGATATCTTTCTTGGTCGTCACCCGATCAATACTCACGGCCAGGACGACCAGTCCGTCCTTCTCGAGGGACTTGTGCATGAGTTCCATAGAGGGCATCTCCTCCCGGCAGGGTTTGCACCAGGTCGCCCAGAAGTTCAGGAAGATCACCTTGCCCCGATAGTCGGAGAGCTTCACCGTCTTGTCGTCGAGATTCGGCAGCAAGAAATCCGGCGCCGGCTTGCCGACGGTGAGCGGCTCGTACTTGGAACTCTGCAGCCACACGATCCCAAAGGTGAGCACGAGCACGCCGATCGCAAAAAACGCCACCGGCCACTTGGGTTTGGAAGCCGCAGGAATGTTCGAACTTCTTTCAGACGCAGACGTTTCGTTCATGGCTCTCTGCCAGACCAAGTTCAGTGACCACCGCTCTTGAGGATGTTCAAAACAGCCATCCAACAAGGCCGCAAGGAGCCCGGCGACTGCGGCGTGTACTTTCTGCCGGTTCACCGCAGGGAGCCGGGCGACTGAGAACGAAGTTGGTGGGCGTTTTCAGCATCCTCCTAGGCGTAGGCGTGGAGGCCGGAGAGCAGGAAGTTCACCCCCCAGAAACAGAAGATCACCATGAGAAATCCGAAGATCGCATAGATGGCGGCCCGACGGCCTTCCCACCCTCTGGTCATCCTCGCATGGATGTAAGCGCCGTAGATCAGCCACACGATCAACGACCAGGTTTCTTTCGGATCCCAACTCCAGTACCCTCCCCAAGCGTAGTTGGCCCACATGGCTCCCAGAATGATCCCGAAGGCCAGCAAGGGAAAGCCGACCATGATCGCTTTGTAGCCCAGCTCATCGATTGTCTCGAGGTCCGGCAGGGCGGCGGCCAGCCCCGACGCAGAACCCCTCCGCTCGGCACGTTCACGAAAGAGATACATCACGCCGAGGCCGCCTGCCATGGCAAAGGCGGCGTAACTTGTCAGCGTGACGGATACATGGATGTAGATCCAGTAGCTGTTCAGGGCCGGCACCAGCGGTTCTGCGGTTTGATACCGGTACGGCAGGAGAGACGCAGCGCCCATCGCAATGAACCCGATGCCGACAACGAACGCGCCGATGGTCTTGATGCGATACCGCAGCTCCAGCAGCACGTAGCCGAGAATAATCGCCCAGGAAACATAGGCCATCGCTTCAAACTGATTCGACCAGGGGGCAAAGGTCCCGGAATTCGCCATCCGTTCCATAGCCCTGGCGAAGAGCGCCGCCGTGTTCACCATCCATCCGAAGATCGTGACGATGGTGGCCACTTGCCCGATCTGAGAAGCCCAACCGCCGTCTTCGAAGGCACCCCCACCCGGATGTCCGGCCGCGACGAGCTGCCACCCCGGCCTCCGAACAAACACATAGGCCACATAGAGGACGAATGCGGCCAGATAGAGCCAGAACGTCATATCGAACAGAAAGAGTGACTTCATCATTGGAATTGGAGCCTCCGCCGTCTATCCTCAGGGGCGAGCTGGACGGCGACGGGCCCGCTTAAGGGCCATTCCGCCCGTGTCCACCTCTCCACCCCTCGTCGTCTCATGACTTGAAAGTCCGGATGCGACCCTGCAGTTTCGTGAACTCCTTTTTAAAGTCGAGCTGACTCTTGTGGGTGGTGCCGCCCACGACGACCGTCACGCCCGACTCCGACGGCAGCACCTTGGCCCAAATACGCCGATGATAGATAAACGACGAGAGGGTGATCCCAACGACGATAAGCGTCGAGCCGATCCACACGATCGTCACCCCGGGGTCCCTCGTGATCTGCAGACCCGTGAATTTCTTCGGCTGGTAGCCGATCAATTCGAACCGGTACTTCGAGCCCTGAATATCGAACAAGTCGGGGTAGTGATAGAAAATCCAGGGAGTGGCTTCGAGGCTCTGCCGCTCCAGCACGGTGAGTTTGATCGCCGGGTTGGCATGTTCCGCCGTTTTCGAAAACACTTTCTTCTCGGTCGAATTGAACCCGAAATCGGCCACAAAATCCGTCATCGTGATCTTAAGGCCCAACTTGTCCAGGATCGCCTCTTTTTTCCAGGGAAGATCGACGGTCGTCAGCACCTTGTCCGTATCCTTATCCTTGATGTTCAGTCGAGCCATCTCCACCTGGTCCCACGAATCCCCATAGCTGGATTGATAGAACCAAATGCCCTTATAGACCAGCGGATCGTTGACCGTGATGGTCTTATGCATGGCCTCTTTGCCGCCGTCAAGAACCGTCAGGGCGCTGTTGTAGGACTTCACCGCGCCGTTCTCATGGTAGTCGATCCAAAACTTGTCGATCCGCAGATCGAAATTGCCCCTGGGGATGTGATAGGTCTGCCCTTCGAGACAGACCCCGAATTCCTGGAATCCGTAGAGGCTGCCGATCAGTCCTCCCAGCACGATGACCGTGGCACTCAGGTGCGCGACGTGTGCGCCGACTCGCCCCATGATCCCCTTGGTGGCATAGACCGTAACAGCGCCCGCGTCTTTCTTGGCGAGGACGCGATACCCCTTCTCAGCCAGCACCTGGACGAGCCCTTCCGCGACGGTCTCTTTGGTGGCCCCGGGTACGGCAATCTCAGCCGATTGTTTCAGCCCCTTGATAAAGGGCAGAGTGACCGAGACCTTGTCCTGCCGAGTCGACCGCCAGATGGAGGGGAACCGTTGGGAAAAACAGGTGAGCGAATTAATGCAGAGCAGCGCGAGGAGGCTGGTGAACCACCAGGTGTGATAGACGTCCGTGAAGCCTAGACGGACAAACCACCGGTAGGCCTCCTCCCCATATTCCTTGACATAGACATCCGCCCGTTCCCCCTGCTGAATGACGGTGCCGATGGTGGCCGTCACCGCCAGCACGAGAAAGAGGAACATGGCGAGCTTGAGCGAGGCGAAAAACTCCACCAGCTCGCCCTTCACTTCATTCCAGCCTAACCCGGGCGCCGACTGCTTCGCAGGGGTCTGCTCAAGAGCGGCTTCTTGCTTGCCATTCATACATGCATTCCGGACGGGGGAAACGCCTGCGGCGGTGCTGTCTCACACCTATCCCCCCTGACTCCGCTCAAGCGGGCGACATCTCGTACCGAGCATGAAGAGACTGAGAGAGAATGGGTCGGCTTCGGTATTGCCTCCGGACCTACTGGTCTTATGTAGGTCACGTGAGGCTATAGTACAAATCAGTTCTCAAGGGTGTCAAGCACGCAGGGACCCGACCCCAGGTTGTCGAAAAACGGGAATTAAATTGACAGTTTCAGCAATTCTAAGCTACAAAGAATCCACTAGGTCTGCGTAGCCACGCTGCCGCCACTTGATCAGCCTGTCGCTTACCGTACTGCCCAGAGCGACCATGATCGCGGCACAGTCACTCACGGATCGTTCGTTCACGAACCGCATGACCCCCACGTAATGAGGAGACCATGAGAAATCACTATCTGTTCACGTCCGAGTCCGTGACGGAAGGCCATCCGGACAAGATTGCCGACCAGATTTCTGACGGGATTCTGGATGCGATTATCGCCCAAGACAAGTATAGCCGGGTGGCCTGCGAGACTATGCTCACCACCGGCATTGCCTTCGTCGCCGGTGAGATTTCCACCAAGGCCTACGTCGAGATTCCCGACATCATCCGCGACGTCATCAAGGACGTGGGGTATACGGATGCGCGGTGGGGCTTCGACTACCATACCTGCTCGGTCCTCACCTCGATCCACAACCAGTCGCGGGACATTGCCCAGGGCGTGGACTCGGGCGGAGCCGGCGACCAGGGCCTGATGTTCGGCTATGCCAGCAATGAGACCACAGAACTGATGCCCATGCCGATCGTGCTGGCTCACCGGCTGACGAGGCGGCTGGCCGAGGTGCGGAAAAAGAAAATCCTGCCCTGGGTCCTGCCGGACGGTAAATCCCAGGTGACCATCGAGTACCGCGACGGCAGGCCGGTCCGGGTGGACACCATCGTCGTCTCCACCCAGCACATGGACAGCGTGACCAACAAGCAGATCGAGCGGGACGTGATCGAGAAGGTGATCAAGCCGGTCATGCCGAAGGGCCTGTACGATCCGACCGGCGTCAAGCACTACATCAACCCCACCGGCCGGTTCGTCGTCGGCGGGCCGATGGGCGACACGGGCCTCACCGGCCGCAAGATCATCGTGGACACCTACGGCGGCGTGGGCAGTCACGGAGGCGGCGCCTTCTCAGGGAAGGATCCCAGCAAAGTCGATCGATCCGCCTCTTACATGGCCCGGTACATCGCCAAGAACATCGTCGCAGCCCGACTGGCCGATAAGTGTGAAGTCCAGCTGGCCTATGCGATCGGGGTGGCCGACCCTGTCTCCATTCTCATCCATTGTCAGGAGACCGAACGGGTGGACATCAACATTCTCGACAAGCTGGTCCGGAAGCACTTCCCGATGACGCCCCGCGGCATCATCGACCACTTGAAGCTGCGCCGGCCAATCTACAAGC
>JACRLS010000103.1:0-3636 GCA_016235225.1 Nitrospirota bacterium
ATCGGCCACGATCGCCTTCGTCAGAACCAACGACTTTTCCTGGAAGCAGCCCTTGGGCATAACCTGTCCGGAGACAATTTCATGATAGTCGAATGGGATTTGTGCAACCAGGGCAGCCCCGATGCGGCTCGCTCTGGCACGACGCACTCTTGAAGTCGGAACCATCTAGTTTTCAGAATGTCCAAACGCAAGCTCAGACTACATTTTCGGATCCCTCCCTATGTCACTCCGAGAAATGCTTGGCGTCGCCTAATTTATGATGCAGCTCGCAGAGAGGCACGAGTACAACGAGTCAGTTACAAGCCAGGTGATAGGCTTGCCGTCTCTGTCGTCCTCTATCTCGGAGCTAGTTCCATTCGCTTTCATGATGTAGATAACCGCCTCAAGGACGTCTTGGACGCCTTACAGGGACGCCTGGGAGGCCCCAAGAATCTACGTCGGCAGCCGCCGCTCGTTCCTAACGACAGCCAAGTATTTCGTGTCACTGTTACCAAGAGCCTGCCCCCTTCCCAGAGTCACGACCTCGGACATGCCACCGTTGCAAGGTGTTCCAAGGCTTAGCTTGTGCGCTTGACATCAAGACCACACGCCTGTGCTGCGCTTGATACAAGTGGTGGCACCGACCTCCGCGGCGAATTGGGATTTGTTATCTGGCGCAGATATGGCTTTCCTGGGGCTCATCCGAGACTCGGCTGGAAAGCCATAGCACATATGTTTGGCGACTGTTTACCTCAGAAGGGAGGACACCTGTATCGGTCCGACTGCGGCCGTCGAGGGAGCATGCTTCCGAGCGTGCGGCCTCCGGGAGCAAAGGACCGACACGGGTGTTCTCCCTTTCCCCATCACCCTTCGTCAGCCGAGCCTGCTCCGAGTGGCCTGCCTCCCCCTGGTGCCTGCCTCCCCCTGGTAGGCGGTCAAGCTCGACCCAGTTCATGTGGACTCTCATTTTGCGCTCGGCCGTGCCCTGGCCGCACTCGGACGAAAGGATGAGGCCAAGCCGGGACTGATGGCCGGACTTGACGCCACCACGTCCGGCCGCTCGAACGGCGGCGTGGATCTTGCGCCGGAGATGCGGGCGATTCTCCAGACAGTGGGATAGTGCAGTCTTCGAAGACAACCGGAGGACTGGGCCATGAAACTGGAAGACGCCAAACAGCGGATTGAGCAGGCTATCAATCAGTATGGCGCACAGGCCGGGATGGCAATCGATCTGGTGATCAATGAAGTGCGCTCGGATATGGGTGCGACGGCCGTGAACGAACTGGTGGAGCAATTCGACCTGGAACTGCTCTACAATATCGCCCCAATGGAGTCGGACTACTCGAACAGCTGAGTAGGTCTCCCCCCGCATCTCACTGACTGACCACTTTCCATCGTCTTCTGACACCTATCTCGGCTGCAGCGGAATCGTCACGCTGATCGCTCCGGCGGAATCCCCTTCCACATGTCCTTCCTTCCGGTAGCCGGAGATGTCGATGTCGCCTTTGGGCACACCATGGCAGACCAGGCATTCTTTCTTGTGAAACAGCGGGAGCATGAGGCGCATGGTTCTTCCTCCGTCCACGACTTCACTGAACACCCGCTCTCCTTCCCGAGGATAGTTGGGGTCGGCGAATTGTCGGAGCACGCCCACTTCGAAGGCATCCGGCGCGTTGTTGGGGTTCCGGAAATCGAGCGCCGTTTGTTTCAACCGGGCCTGGGTCCGCTGTGAAAACTTCTTGGTCGTCCAGGTCCCCCAGGTCGCAGGAATAAGATTCTTGTAGCCCAGGAACTTCTCATTGACGATCGGCTGCTTCTCCTCGATGACTTCTTTTCCCGCGGCCATCAGCGACCGCAACAGTTGCTTGCCTTGATCGGAAATCTTCGTCGTTTCCAATCGAGCGAGATCGAGCCCGCCGGATCGTTGCAAGAACTCCTGGACGACCTCCCCCTCGAAGACGACCGGCGAAAACCCCTTGTCCCCCGTGGAGGGGTCATTGAGCAGGGGCTGCCGCTCTGCAAGGACGACCCGGCCCGAGTCCAAGAGGATGGCGAGGAGCCGGGCCAGTTCTATGGCTTCCCCTCCGATAGTTTCTGCGATCGCAGGACTGCCGGCCCCCAGCAAGAAGACTACACCGCATATCGCCGCCAGAATCCGCCATCCCACTCGGTACTTGGCAGGCGCGTGACGGCGGATGCTACTTCGCGATCGTGATACCCGGCACAAGGGTCTTCGATACATCGGTCACCGTCATCTGGAACAACTGGTACAAGACACGAAAAGAATCCAAATTCCATCGTGCCGCGGCCTTATCTTCCACAGCGGCATCCTTGAGCGAATAGAACCAATCCTTATATTTCACGCCGAAGGCCTGGCCTGCCGGACGTCTCTCGGTCTCGAGGATTTCCAAAGACTTGGCTGGATTCTGGAGCGTGGGACCGGTCCGCGGGTCAGGCTCCACGGCAAATTCCACTTCTTCATCAATCCCCCTGGCGATGAAGGCCAGGATGGCGTTGAAGCTTCGCAACCGGAACCCCCCGTGAAAGGGATAGTCGCCGCCGGGATAGCCCGGACGGATATCCACAAGCACCTGGTTGGTTGAATACTTATTGGCCTCTTGGTTGAGGTGGTAGCGAATCTCATTCGACAAGAGAGACGGATCGTAATTGGTGATCACCACGCGACCGGTCACTTGCTTGCGGAGGAGATATGTCCCCCCCTTCACGTTATGAGTGACCTGATAGCCCTTCTCGAGCGCCTGAAACGCCTCCGGCGAATTCAGCGGCATCTCCCACGTTTTCTCGAAGACAAGCGGCTCGGCATACAGCTTGCTGGCCACCCGCAGAGCTTCCAAGTGCAGCACGCGGCGCCGGAATTCCTCATACTGCGACTTCTCGCGAGGACTGTTCACAAAGACCTGCTCGCCCTCGATGCCTTCGGTCCAAAAATCCCGCGCCAAGAGTCGGAGCAACACGCTCAGATCCACGCCTTGCCTCGCCAGGAAATAAAACTTGGTCTCATCCATCGGCGTGAGGAGCCGCTTCGTAAATTCCTCGCCTTCCACCGGCACGATGCTGATGGTCGGATTCTCCGCAATCGTCCCGCCAAGAATCGGCACAAGGTGCAATCCCGGTTCTTCCAGCAGCCGATGTCCGATCCCCGCATTCATGCGGAAATCGAAGGTCGCCGCCACGTTGGACACCACGGTGAAATGGATCGGATGATGATGGCGCTGACGGGCGATGTTGAGCAAGAGCTGCTCGATAATGACGTTCGTCACCGCGCGGTCGTATTCCACCCCCGCCCGTTCAATGGTCGGCGGCGAGGCACAGCCCGACGTCAACTCGAGCACGATCAGCGCGATGAGGATCCCGCGCACACAGAGATGGTGGATGCGACTCATGCAAGACTCCTCTAGCTCGATCCGGAACCGGAGAGGTGTGCAGTATACTGACTGGCGCCGAGCTTGACAATTCCCAGGAAGGCCCGTATATCCCCGTACCATACCCGTCCATGCTGGGGACTGCACTTGCGCAGACGCCTGGTCGTCCGTCAACTGATGGTCCCTCTCGTCCTTTCACTCACCATTCCCCTCGTTCTTCTTTACGCAGAAGACACCACCTTGGTCGTTTGATTCTTGATGAAGAGAAGGAGTC
>JACRLS010000103.1:3653-6907 GCA_016235225.1 Nitrospirota bacterium
AGTCATCATGTCACAGATTCCCCTGTTCAGCAGCCTCTCCACGCATGACTTGTTCGTGCGGGCTCTCCAACACGAGCCCCTCCCTTGCAGCCGGCCCCAATGCCCGGGGCCCGTGCAGGCCACCGACGCGTCCCAGGTCCACGACCGGGTCAAGCGCTTCCACTTGCACTGTGAACGATGCGGGCATGACTCGGAGATGACCGGCCGGGAACAGCTCACCCCGCCGTGGGACGATGCCGCCATGCTCACCATGGCCGACGAGCATCTCATGCATCAGCAGCCCACCTGCCCCTTCGACGGCACGCCGGTGGTGTTTCACTCGCTGCCGAACCCCAGACGGCGGGCTCGCTATCGGTTGGCTTGTTTCTTTTGCGGCAGACAGGCGGACATGGACTGGCCGCCGTCGGAATCGCGGCGCTGAACGCGCACTTGCGGAAGCTTTTCTGAAGAATCCCACCAGGGAGAACTGGCGACGCGCTCCCAGGGGGCGACGCGGATCCGATTTCCCCCCTCTTTCTTCACGGCATAGAGCGCCACATCGGCGGCCCGGAGCATCTCCGTCGGTGTGGGATCGGGCATCAGCCCGGGAACGAACGTGGTGATCCCGACACTGGTGGTCAAATTGAACGGGGCTTCTTTCTTTCCGAATTGAAACTGCGCCACAGCCTCCCGGAATCGTTCGGCCGCGGCCATCGCCCCCTCTTCGTCGGCGCGCGGGAGAATCCAGACAAACTCATCGCCGCCGAGCCGTCCCACGAGGTCATAGCCACGCTTCTCAGCGGTCAGCATCGTCGCCACGTCACGCAGCACCTGATCGCCCATGCTGTGGCCATAGACATCGTTGGCGTGTTTGAATCCGTCGAGGTCCAGCACCACGCAGGAGGCCGGTGAGTTAAAGCGCTTCGATTCCGCGAGCGCCCGGCTGAGACTGTCCATAATAAATCGCCGGTTCGGGAGATCGGTCAGTTCATCGTGCAGCGCGACGTGCGACAGCCGTTCGCGCTCCGCCCGCTCGAGCTGCGCCAGTTCCGCGAGTCCCCCATAAAACAGGGTCACCACCAGGAAAAACGGCAGACTGAGGAGCACGTTTCCGTGGAACAGCGAGCCTTCCATCGAGAGCGTAAACGCCGCGTAGATGCACCAGGCCAGACTCGACAGCACCAGCGTCCGCTTTACGCTCCCTGACGCGCCCGCCATCATGATGATGCCGAAGTACGCCACGAACAGGTCCGCCGACGTCAGGCCGGTCGCGTAGAGCGTGGCCGGCACCATGATCGTATCGATGACGACCAGAATCGTCGTCGTGATGGAGGTGCTCACGCAAAGGGGCAAGAGCGTCAAGAGCCCCAGGTTTCCCAGCAACAGGGCGGCCGTGAAGAGGGACGCCGGGCTGGTGAGAAACAGAGGAGATGGGGCGTTGATGACCACTTGGGCCGCCAACACCATGACGACGAGCCACTGAAGAATCGGCGCGGGGTTCAGGTATCGAGCCCAGAAATCGCTGACGGATGCCTTGGTCATGAGCTCCGCATGGAGGTGATCGGACGGTTTAGAGGTTTGTCTCTTAGAAATCGGCACGTTAGAATATGAACTTGAGTGAACCATTCCATGGCCACCCCGCTGATCATCTGCTTTGGCGATAGTCTGACCGCGGGCTACCAATCGCCGACCCGGGAGTATCCGACCATCTGCGAAACACCCCCTGGCCACTTCTTACAAGATCGCCTGGGTGGGCAGGCCCAGGTGATGGTGAGCGGCGTCTGCGGGGAACTGACGGGAGAGATGACCATGCGGTTCCGACAGACTGTCCTGGACCGCAAGCCGCACGCCGTCGTGATCCTGGGTGGCACCAACGATCTAGGCTGGAACGCCGATCCGCAGGAGATCATGCGGAACCTGTTGAAGATGTACGAACAGGCTCGTGGCGCCGGCATCCGGCCGGTGGCGGTCACTGCGCCTTCCCTGCGACCGACCGGGGACGTTTGGGGCACCGAGGGGCAGCGCTGGGTGCAGGATCACCTGGACCGGCGGCACGCCCTCAATCGCCTCATCCAAGACTATGCCCAGTCGCACAGGGTGCCTTGCGTGGATCTCTTCACCGCGACCGCCGAGGACGGCACGGGGTGGCTCGCCGAGCCCTATTCAAACGACGGGCTCCACCTGACCACGGCCGGGTACCGGTGCTTTGCCGACCTGCTGTACGACGAAGTCTTTTCGGCGATCGGTACAGAGGGCTGACCTGGACGCTGCAGGCGGTCACGGATCGGGATTTCGACCAGGTCATCGAGCGGACCGGGGTGCCCGCCCTGGTGGAGCCCCACGGCTTTGCAGCCGTGGCCTCCCCAACCTTCGCCAAGGCTTCGGTGAGCCGCCGAAGCTTCAGCGAAGGCGGCTGCGTAGGCGGGTGGAGTTCTGGCAGCCTGGCTGCGGCCACTGTCGGACACTTCGGAAAGAGTTGGAGGCGATTCACGCGGAGGGGAGGCGGCCCTCCTGATCTGCACGATGAACGTGCAGGAGAATGTTCAGATCCCGGCAGAATTTGAAATTCACGCCTTGCCGGCACTGGCCTTGCATCGACATGGCCGGTTCAAACGCTTCATCGGCGGGCTCGGCAAGAAGAGCGACATCCTCAGGCAGCTGAACGTGAGGAAACCCAATACGCCTTCCACGTCTTCGTCTTCGGGGTAAAACTCTCTCGCCCCAGACGCCTTACACTTCACGCCTCACGCTTCACGTCCTCAGAACGTCCGCCAGGTCCGCCCGTCCTGTTGAATGAGCTTGTCGGCTTCGACCGGACCCCAGGTTCCGGCCGCATATTCCGGCAGCCATTTCGTCCCGTAGGTCTTCCATCCATCGAGAATCGGCGTGATCCAGGCCCAGGACGCCTCGACCGCATCTCGCCGCATGAACAACGACGCATCGCCGGCCATCACATCCAGCAGGAGCCGCTCATAGGCTTCCGGTGAGGGCGCCCCGAATGCATCGCCGTACTTGAAATTCATTTCGACCGGATGGGTCTGCGCGCGCGATCCGGGCACTTTGGAAATGATCCGCAGCGACAGCCCTTCTTCCGGTTGAATGCGGAGCGTGAGCACGTTGGGCGCTTGCGGCAACCCCGGATTGGCGTTGAAGAGAATCTGGGGGATGTCCTTGAATTGCACGGCGACTTCGCTGGCCCGCTTGGGCAGGGCCTTGCCGGTTCGCAGATAGAAGGGCACCCCGGCCCATCGCCAGTCCTCGATGAAGGCCTTGAG
>JACRLS010000104.1 GCA_016235225.1 Nitrospirota bacterium
CGGGAGGGCCCGGCCCTGCGTGCCCGCGATGCCGCCGTAGCAGACGTCGATGACGAAGAGCACGTGCTTGGCGGGCAGCGCATCGGCGAGATCCCGAATCGTCGTCATGCTGAAGGCGGTTTCGGAGAGCGCGGCCTGCGCACCCTCCACCGGCAACAAATAGCCCATGGTCTTGCCGCCCTTGGCGGTCTTGGTGTCCCCGTGTCCCGCGAAGAAAATCAGGACCAGATCATTCTCCCCCACCCGCTCCACCAGGCGGTCGCCGAGCTCGCCCAGGATATTGCGACGCGTGGCCTGCTCGTTGTAGAGACCGGTGACCTGAAACCCGCGCGCTTCCAGCGCCGACCCGACGCCCTTGGCATCGGCCACGGCGTAGCGGAGCTTGGCACTTTCTCGTACTCGTCGATGCCGATCACGACGGCCCAGGACTTGCCGATGCGGTCGGCCACGAACTCGGCCGGCGCCTTGCCGTCGATCTTGGTGACCTTGATATCGCGCACCTGGTCGGCCCAGACCGGCCCGGACCACCATCCCAGCAGCATGCCGATCCCGATACCGACGACTCCACGGCTCAGTCTTGTCATACGACACCTCACGGACAAGAGAGAACAATCAGATGGAGAAGCAAGCGGCGGACCACCAGATGGGACACAGCTTAGCGCCAGAGGGACAGAATAATCTACGCTTCTGAAGGGGGGACAGGGAGTCTCACGGGGACAGGCCCGACGATTCGCTTCGGACGGGGACAGACACCACGCGGGGACGCGCGGAAGGGTGTCAGTCCCCTGGCCGCGGGGAGTTCCCCGCATCCCCGCACGTTTCCCCTGGGGGGGCTGGCCCCCTTCCTGGCCTTCTGAGGCCTGGGGCCTGTCGTTCGACCCTGAGGCTCTCGACGGGTCCCCCTTCTTGATCCAATCTGTAGATCCGACGCAATCTTGTGACCCCACAGGGTCTGTGTTAGATTCCCCTCTCTTTCGATCGTTCCATGCCGCATCCAGAACCACGCACCGATCACGGATGAGCCGCGCCTACGACCATCACGCCGTCGAAGCCAAGTGGCAGGCGTACTGGGATCAGCACCGCACGTTTCGGGCCACCGAGGACCCGGTTCGCCCGAAATTCTATTGCCTCGACATGTTTCCCTATCCCTCCGGCTCCGGGCTCCACGTGGGCCATCTCGAAGGCTACACCGCCACCGATATCGTCTCCCGCTTCAAGCGGATGCGTGGGTTCAACGTGCTGCACCCCATGGGCTGGGACGCGTTCGGGCTTCCCGCCGAGCAATATGCGGTGAAGGTGAAGACCGGCATCCACCCCGCTCAAACCACCGCGCAGAACATCGCCACGTTCAAGCGGCAGATGAAGCGGGTGGGCCTCTCCTATGATTGGGACCGCGAGCTCAGCACGACGGATCCCGACTATTACCGGTGGACGCAGTGGATCTTTCTGAAACTCTTCGAGCGCGGACTGGCCTACGTCGCCGAAGTGCCGGTCAATTGGTGCCCCGCTCTCGGGACGGTGCTGGCGAATGAAGAAATCGTCGACGGTCGAAGCGAAGTCGGCGGCTTTGAAGTCATCCGCAAGCCCATGCGCCAATGGGTGTTGAAAATCACGGCCTACGCCGACCGGCTCCTGGAAGACCTGAAGCTCGTGGATTGGCCGGCCAGCACGCTGGAGATGCAGAAGAATTGGATCGGTCGCTCCATCGGCGCCGATGTGGAGTTCGCGCTGGCGGGCGTGGCCGGCAGCGTCCGGATTTTCACGACGCGACCGGACAAGCTCTTCGGCGCCACCTATATGGTGCTGGCGCCCGAGCACCCGCTGGTGGAGGCGCTCACCCCGCCCGATCGACGCGGCGAGGTGCAGGCCTATCGGGACGCCGCCGCCCGCAAGAGCGATCTGCAGCGGCAGGAGCTCGACAAGGAAAAAACCGGGGTCTTCACGGGCGGCTACGCGATCAACCCCGTGAACGGCGAACGGCTCCCGGTGTGGATCGCAGACTATGTCCTGATGAGCTACGGCGCCGGGGCCATCATGGCCGTCCCCGCCCATGACCAGCGCGACTGGGAATTTGCGCGTCGCTTTGCCCTTCCCATTCGCGAGGTCATTGCGGGAGGTGCGATCGACAAGGAAGCCTTCGTGGAAACGGAGCGCGGCACCGTCATCAACTCCACGACGCCCGACGGGTCGTTCTCCATCGACGGCCTCACCCCGGCGGATGCCATTCCCAAGATCACCGCCTGGCTGGAAGGGCGGAACACAGGGCGGAAAGCGATCAACTATAAGCTTCGTGACTGGCTGTTCGCCCGACAACGCTACTGGGGCGAGCCCTTTCCCATCCTCTGGGTGGACGGCGAGGCTCGACCGCTGCCTGAAGAGCAGCTCCCGTTGATGCTCCCCGAGACCAGCGACTTCAAACCGTCAGGCACCGGGGAGAGTCCCCTGGCCAACCTGGCCGACTGGCTCGCCACTACCGACCCGCGAAACGGACAACCCGCGCGCCGCGAGACGAACACGATGCCTCAATGGGCGGGGTCTTGCTGGTATTACTTGCGTTTCATCGATCCGAAGAACAGCCGCCAATTGATCGATCCGGCCCAGGAGCGGTATTGGATGCCGGTCGACCTCTACATCGGCGGCTCGGAACATGCCGTGCTCCATCTGCTCTACTCGCGCTTCTGGCACAAGGTGCTCTACGACGTCGGTGTCGTCAGCACGCCGGAGCCTTTCCTGAAGTTGGTCCACCAGGGCATTGTGCTCGGCGAGGACAACCAGAAGATGTCGAAGTCCCGCGGCAATGTCGTCAACCCAGACGACATGATCGACCGGTTCGGCGCGGACGCCGTGCGCCTCTACGAAATGTTCATGGGGCCGTTGGAGGCCATGAAGCCCTGGAGCACCAGGGGCGTGGAGGGGGTCACCCGCTTTCTGGATCGCACATGGCGGCTGATGGTCGCGGACGATGGATCGCTGAGCCCCGCCGTCACGAGCGCGGAGCCAGCCCTCGCGTCGCAACGGATTCTCCACCAGACGATCAAAAAGGTGACCGAGGACATCGAGGCGCTCCGGTTCAATACCGCCATCTCGCACATGATGGTGTGCACGAACGAGATGACCAAACTGGAAACCAGGCCCCGCGCCCTCCTCGCGCCCTTCGCGCCGCACATGGCGGAAGAGTTGTGGGAGCGCCTGGGACACCGGCAGTCTCTCGCCCATGAGGCCTGGCCGGCCTTTGATCCCGCCCTGACGGTAAGCGACCGGCTCACCATCCCCATCCAGGTCAACGGGAAGCTGCGCGGCAAGATCGACGTCGGGCTGGAGGCGTCTCAAGCCGAGGTGGAGCGGTGCGCGCTCGACGAGGTCGCGTCCACCCTCCAAGGCAAGACGCCCAAGAAAGTGATCTACGTGCCGAAGAAGCTGGTGAATTTTGTGGTGTGAGGGAGCCGAGGTGGATAGACCGCCCCTCTGCTCCCGGAGCGCGCGCCTCGGAAGGAATTGGGGCGAGGTTGCCGGGGTGGTCTTCTTGCTCGCAGAGGCCGCACGATCAGAATGTGCTCCCTCAATGCGCGCAGTGAAGCCCACCCCAGCAACCTCGCCTGATGGATCGAATAAGGCCGAAGAACTCGACGGCCGCAGTCGGGGCAGCCTATCCACCTCGGCACACACGCACAAAAGGGGAAGGATGGTGATAATCCCCCGTATGCACTCTCGGCAACTCTACTGTGGATTTGGAGCCCTCTGTCTCGTAGCTATTCTCACGGGCTGCGGCTACCAGTTCCGCGTCGAGGGGCAGGGGCCGACCATCGGCGGGGCGCCCGTGACACAGGCCGCGCCGGCGACGGCCGGTCCACTGCCGCGTCTCTCGATTCCGAATTTCGAGAACAAGGCCTTCGAGCCCAATCTTGAACTCAAGTACACGGCCTACGCGCGAAAGGAATTTTCCGCCGGCAGCGGCACGCGTGTCGTTAACGTCTCTGAGCCGACTGATTACATTCTGAAAGGTGCCATTACAGGGGTCACCCTACCTACCCTGGCCTTTTCCATCACGGAAGGCACGCAGGAAACCCGCGTGACCGTCACCGTGAACGCCAACGTGGAAGACGCCAAGACGGGCAAAGTGGTCTGGTGGCAAGCCGCCACAGCCTCATCCGAGTTTTTCATCACCAACGATTTGCAGTTCAATCGCGTGCTGGAGACGCGGGCGCTGGAGCAAGCCGGGCGATTGATCGCCGAAGACTTGGCCACACGCTTTCTGGTGTTTCTCGATTCGA
>JACRLS010000280.1 GCA_016235225.1 Nitrospirota bacterium
GAGCGCGTCCGACACCTGGTGGGCGCCGTAAGGGGGAGGGATCGATCTCGCCTACAAGGCGCTGCTCTATGAAGCCCGCACGGTCTCAGGCAACGCGCACCGCATCGCCGTGCCGGGCGCGATCGACGGCGCCTACTACACGACCTACCACATCGGCTCCATCAATGTGCGGATGGATTTCTGAGAAAAAGTGGTCAGTGGACAGTGGTCCGTGGTGGGGGCCCTCACTGACCCCTGACCACCGACGACCCTTTTCACCAGCGCCGTCACGCGGCGTCTGCGTGTCCGGCAGTCCTCGCGCCCCCGGCCAGAGGAATCAATACCAAGAACGGCTGCTTGACGATGCCGAACGAGAGCAGTGTCTGCAATCGCCCGATCAAGGACTGGCTGACCTCCTGCCCCTTGGCGACAAGCAGGGCATGGCTCGCACTCAGAATATCCTCTGCGAGGATCATCTGCGGACTCAGTTCGCTGAGAGGGACCGCCTTGACTTCATACTTGATCTCATCGGCGAGGGCCCGTTTCAGCGCATCCAGCACCGCCGGATCGTAATAGAATTTGTTCTCTTGAAGCCGATGAAACGCGACCGTTTTGGAGACCCCTCCCGATTCGATCGCGTCAAAATCGAGGGCGACCTTCAGAATCCTGGATCCGAGGGGGACAGCCTCTTTCCGGGAGGAATCTCGCGGGACCCCATGCTCGTCCACATAGACATCCTGACACGCGATGATGGCGGCGACTTCCTGCATTCTTGGAATATGGACGAGAAGATCCGAAGCCAAATAGGGGTGTTGCTTGTAGAGCTGTTTCTCTTCCGGCGTCAATGACTCTCCCCGATAAATCTTCTTGAGCGGGCCTTCCGGCAGGATGACGCAACCGACCTGCGAAAGCATCGCGGCCGTCGTGAGCACCCAGGTATTCCCCAACCCCATCTGAGATGCGATGGCCTCGACATAGCGCGTGATACGGGAGGAGCGTCCGAACGCCTCGGGATTCACCAACGCCAGCACATCGCACAAGACTTTGATGCAACCGCCGGGGGTCTGCTCCAACAGCACTTTTTCCGCCGTGATGAGACGGTGCTGCTCCAGCCCGGCTCGAAGGGCGGCGACCAGCACCTCGGGCGCGCAGGGCTTCGTCATGAAGCGGAAAATCTGGCCTTGATTGATGGCGTCAATAGCCGTCTGCTGATCGGCATTCCCCGTCAGCATCATCCGCACGCTCTCGGGCGCCTGCTCCCTCACCCTAGACAGAAACTGCGTGCCGTCCATGCCCGGCATGCGCATGTCGGCCACGATCACGGCGAAGGGCCCCCGGGTCGCCACGGCTTCAAGGCCGCGCTCGCCACCCAAGGCCACCTCAAGGCAAAAGTCCTTCCGGAGTTGGCGCTGAAACCCCTCTAAGACATGGGGCTCATCGTCCACGAATAGGATGTTCTCAGTCATGCACCGCCTCCGTCTGAAGAGATGAGTGCGCCAGCTCCCGCCAGTGCGGCAGCCGGTCGGCCATGCCGAGACTCGCCAGATAGTCTCCGTCCACAACGGACGGACGTTCGGGACCGGATCCTGCGGGACTTTCCTGGTCAAACCCGCTGGCCACGTGCACGGCTGTCAGCGGCCCAAAGGCCCGATTCAGGCACTGCGTCGGCGCATGATGAAAGGCGACGGCTTCCACGATGCCGTCGCCCAGCCCCCACAGTCCCAGGAGATAGGCGCCCACCTCCGCATGCGTCGCGCCGAGTTGCTCTCGCTCCATCACACTCAGGGGGGTCCCGGAGGAGCCGGCCGCCTGCAGGAGCTTCTGGTACGGCTCCCCGAGGTTGGCGGCCAAGACCAAGACCCCGACGTCGTGCAAGAGTCCGGCGGTGAAGGCGATCTCGATGAGATGCAGCGGGACACGCTCCGACTGCGCAATGGCGCGCGCAAGGTGGCCGGTGGCGACACTATGCTTCCACAATTGTTCGATCATGCCCAATGCCCCCCGAGCCCCGCGAAAGGCCGAGAAAACCTGGACACCCAGGACCAGAGATTTGACCGTATCGAGGCCAAGGAGACCGATGGCCTGCGCCGGATGCGAGACGGTCCTCGACAATCCGAAGAAGGCCGAGTTGACCAGTTGCAGCACCTTGGTGGTCATGGCCATGTCGCGCGCGATGATCTTGGCCACCGATTCCATGGAGCTGGTCGGCGACTCGATCTCCGACACCAGGTCCGTGTAGACGATGGGGAGGCTCGGCAAGGCGTCGATGCGCCCGACCAAGACTCGCACCGACTCACTGCTCAACATCTCGCGCAGTGCCAAGGCGCGCATGATGAGATGCTTCAGTTCGTCGGCCTCGCAGGGCTTGGCGAGACATTGATGCGCCTGGCCGACCGACCGCAACGTCGATGCCTTACCAGACTGACCGGTGAGGACGATGCGCACGACGGCGGGATATAGCTTCCTGACCTCCGCCAGCAACTGGGCGCCGTCCATGCCGGGCATCCGCATGTCCGTGACGACGACATCAACCGGCCCCTTGGCCAGTTCTTGCAACGCCGCCTCCCCGCTCTCGACGAAGGCCATGTTGCATTCCTCGCGCATCGGACGAAGCGTGCGGCGCAGGCCATCCAACAGTCTCGGCTCGTCGTCGACAAAGAGCAGATGCTTCATCGTCTTACCCTCCGGTCGCCGGAGAAGCGGCAGGAGTGACGGATGGGGCCTGCCGACCTGCCTCACCATTCGCCGATTGATCGCAGATCGGCAAGCGGATGACGAAGGTCGTCCCCTTTCCGACCGTGCTCTCGCACGTGAGGGCGCCGCCGTGCTTCTCGACGATGACCGAGCGCGCAATGGCCAGTCCCTGGCCGGTCCCCTTGCCGACCTCCTTCGTCGTAAAGAAGGGATCGAAGATCTTGTCGCGGATGGACTCGGGAATCCCCGTGCCGGTATCGACCACCTGAATGTCGACCCACTCACCGGTACGATGGGCGCGCACCGTAATGGTCCCCTTGCCTCCCTGCTGTGCGACCACATCTCCGATCGCGTGAGCGGCGTTGACGATCAGATTGAGGAGCACCTGGTTCATCTCTCCGGGCCGGCACGAAACAGGCGGAAGCCCCGGCTCGACGTCGGTCACGAGATCCGCCACGTACTTCCATTCATTGCGGGAGACGGTGGCGGTGCTTTCAATGGCCTTGCCCAAGTCCACCAGCGTCTTCTCTCCCCGGTCCGGATGCGCAAAGTCTTTCATGGCGCGCACGATATGGGCAATCCGGTCGATGCCCTCGATCGACTGCGCCAGTGCCTTGGGCACCTCCTGCGCCAGGTACTCAAGGTCGGCCGCCTTGCCTGCCTCCTCGATCTCCCGGACCATCGACTCGGGGACGGCCCCCACGCGCGCCGCGTTCAGCAGATCGTGGAACCGTCCAAGCATGTCGGTCAATTGCTGAAAGGAGTCGCTGACGAACCGCGTGTTATCCCCGACGAACTGGGTCGGGGTATTGATCTCATGGGCGATCCCGGCTGCCAGTTGGCCGATCGACTCCAGCTTCTGCGCCTGCGCCAGCTCGCGTTCCAGCCCAAGGCGTTCCGTCACATCCTCTCCCATGAACATCTCGCTGGCCCTGCTCATGGCATCCTGAATCTCAGCCCAATTCCAGTCGATGGGAAGGTCCGTGAAAGGCCGGCCGATGGCCTCGCTCACGTCGATCCCCAAGAGCGATTCCGACTGCCCGGTCCATTCGTTGACGGTGCCGTCCCTGGAGACGGAGATGAAAAACGCCTGCACACTGGCGAGAATCCTGGCTTTCTCTCTCGCGGAAACCTCGGCCTGTTCCTTTTTCAGACGAAGGTCCGCTCTGGTCTGCGCACGCTCAAGCGCCATTCCCAAGATGCCGGCGGTGGCCTCAAGGAAGCGCACATCATCGTCCGAGAAGACCCTCCGTCGATCCGTATGAACGCCGAGCACCCCGAAGGGCTGGTTCTGGGCTTGGATAACCACGCTTGCCCCGCTCACGATGTGGTGATCGTGCAAGAGCGGGGGGCCGCTGAATCTCGTTTCCGTTCTGAGATCATCGACGATCACCGACCGGCCGATTTGGAGGGTGTACCCGGCCTGCGAATCGACCCCGGCGCCCACGACGGCCTGACCGACAAGTCCCTCGTTCCACCCGACACCGGCCCTCAGGATGAGCGACTGCCGATCGGGCTGCAGCTCCAGGATCTTGCAGAACCTCACGTCCAGTGTCCCCGCGATGAGCGCCACCGCCTCGTCCATGAAGGTCGACGGGTCCGCCATGACGAGCGCCTGCCGCCCGAGCGCGGCGATGGCCGCCTGCTGCGACGCGTGCGTCTTCAGGTCCTGCTCTTGCTGTCTCTGGAGCGTGATGTCAACATTGGCTCCTGCGATCCGGTACGGCTTCCCGTCCTCATCCTTCAGCGACGCCGCGCGGGACAGAATCCACCGATAGGTCCCGTCCTTGTGTCGGAGTCGATGTTCAAGCACATACTCTGAAAACCGACCTTCCATATAATCGTGAACGTACCGGACCGCTCTCGCCAGATCATCGGGATGGATCAAGCGCTCCCATGCGGAGAACTGATTCTCGATTTCCCACTCCTCGTATCCGAGCATGTTTTTCCACCGCGGCGAGAGATACGCCTTGTTCGTTCGCGCATTCCATTCCCACACCCCTTGCTCAGCGCCTTCGACGGCCAAGGCAAAGCGTTCCTCGCTTTCATGAAGTTGGTGCTCCACCAGCTTGCGCTCCGAAATATCCCGCAGGATGGCTGTATAGGTGTCTCGTCCATCAATCGTGAGCTTGGAAATGCTCCCCTCGGCGGGAAATTCCTCCCCGTTTTTTCGCAGGCCAATGATTTCCCTTCGACCCCCCATCCACCGAGTTGAGTCGAGGCTTTCCCCGAACTCCCGTACGCGCCGTGCATGATCCTCGACAAACCGAGTCGGCAGCAGCTTCCCGAGCGGCTGGCCGAGCACTTCCTCCGGGGCATACCCGAACGCCCGCGCGGCCCCCCCGTTGAACAGCGCGATGCGTTGCGCGTCATCAACAGAAATGATGGCCTCTTCCGCCAATTCGAGGATGCCCGCCAGTTTCGCTTCCGAACTGCGCCTCGCTATCTCGGCCTGCTGGCGGACCAAACACTGCGCGACCTGTCCCACCACGCTCCCGAACATGTCCAGGAGGAGCTGGTCAGGAGGCCGCAAGGCCGTCGTGAAAAATTCCATGACTCCAAAGACCTGCTCGCCACACATGATCGGGAAGGCGAATGCAGCGTGCAAACCCGATTGAAGCGCGTAGGGGGCCCGGGGAAAATTGGTATCGCGCATGACGTCCGCGATCCACTCCACGGCGTGACTCTTCCAAACTCTCCCCGGCAATCCAACGCCCAGGGCAAATCTGCTCTGTCGGGTCCGCTCGATGAACGCGACATACTGATCCGGATCGTCGGCCCAGACTTCGGAGCACCGTAAACGGTCCGTGGACGGGTCCACCCTCCACATAATACCTAGGCCCCAGTCCAGGGTCTGGCAGATCGTCCCGAGGACTACGTTGGCGATCCGATCCAGCGAATTCGACTCCAGGAGTAATGTCGTGACGGCATGCTCGGCGGCCTGTCGCCGATCTCGCTCGACGAGTTCGGTTATGTTCTGATGGGACACGACCACTCTCACATCGTTCCCGGTCTGAAAACGCGACAGGGAGAGCCGAAACCAGCGTTTGGCATCAGGACTGTGGCATGGATAGTCAATGAAAGCCGAACTGTGCTCGCTTCGAATGATCGCCCGGATGGCCCCGCTGACCCTCGCAGCCTCCTCACTCCAGGCGCCGGACGCGGTATCACAGACTTCCAAGTAGCTACGTCCCAGGCCGAAGGTCGGATCGTTGAGCCCATTCTCGCCGGCAAATCCTCTCCAAGCCTGGTTGACCGCCAAGATGGTCCCCCGCTCGTCCACGATCGCCACGTGCGTGGCAAGCGAATCCAGGGTGGATTGAACAAACTTCAGATTGGCGTCGCTCGTTCGATGTTCTCGCTGTAACCGACGCGAAACCCAGACGAGCGTGAGCAGCACGGGAGCCACGACGATCGCGCCCCACATCCCGGCCTTGAGGAGTTCTCCCTGAATAGAAGCGAGAACGGCGCCCCGGTCGACCCGCGCCAGCACGATCCACTCCAGACCGGGAGACTCGGCGGTCTCCGGGAGCCCGGCATACCCCGTGATGACGGCCACGTGCCGGCGCGCGTGTTCCTCTTCTACGAATCCCCTTTCTCCGGACAAGGCGCGCTTCACGGACGGCAGATCCGCCGCGCGCAGATTCACGTTGCCTTTATGATCGAGGTCGGAATCGATAAAGACGTCCCCCTGCCGACGGAGAACCTGATGCTCAACCTTGCCCTGGTACGCCGACTTTCCTTTAAGGGGGTGAGCCGCTCTCGCCACAATCTCTTCGAGGGGGCGAACCCCGATACGAGTTGCCACGATCCCTTGACTGCCGGACGAAGAGGCACTGTCTGCAAGGGTCAGTGGGGCGGCAAATCCTACCGCGTCGATGCCCTGGACCAATACATCTGGGTGCACGTCCTGAACGACAATGCCTTTCCCCCCCATCAGACCGGCGAACCATGCCTCCCGGCTGACATCCTGACCTATCGTCGCGTCATCCGTGGCGACGATGACGCGCCCTCCCCCGTCAATGAGGCCAATCCACTGGTAACTTGGGAGGGAGTGTTTCATCAGCGCCAGATGTGCGGACAGGGCTTTCCGATCTGTGATCTTGGACTGCCCCATACCGGCTAGAAATAGGAGTTCTTGCCTGCGAGCGGTGAGCGCCTGGTCGAGTTCGTTCGCGATTAGCTCCGCGACGAGGGCCAGGCCCTCTCCCGCATCGACCACGAGCCGGTCCTCCAGGAGCCGAAGCCCAAGCCCACCGGCGAGGAGCATGCCCAGGATGACGACGGCGATGAGGCCATTCAGCCAGGCATGCGAGAACGAATATTGGGTTCGTTGGAGCATGATGGTCTGTGACGGGAACAACCTGCCGGCCACCAGCGTCAGGCAGTTAGAGAAGGCCGAGCTCCGCTTCGCTCCGGCCGGAGCACTCCATAGATAGTATCGGCGGCTCTTGAGAAAAGTTAAGAAGAAGGAGAGTGTCAGCGCGTCGAACGTGAGGCGTCGCCCGTATCTCGTCGTTCGTATCTCGTGAGGGATCGGACGAGATACGAGGAACGATCTTTGCGTGCTTCACGTTTTCAAGCCTGTCCGAGTTCCCCCTGGATGGCATCGAGCAGTTGTTCGCGAGAGAACGGCTTGGCTAAAGTTCGCCGAGCGCCGAGCATTTGTGCCAATTTCAGCATGTCGAAGGAACCTTTTGCCCCCCCGCCAGACATGGCGATGATTCGGATAGCGGAATGGGCGCAGCGGAGCTCTCTGATGGTTTCGAGGCCCTCCTTGCCGGGCATGAAGATATCCAGCAGGATTACATCAACAGGAGTCTGCTCCACACTCCGCATCCCCTGCAACCCGTCACTCGCCTCTCGCACCTCATAGCCGGCTTGATGTAGGATGCGGCGCACCCCGTCGCGGAGGTTCTCGTCGTCGTCGACGACCAGGATGGAAGACATGAATCAGATGCCTCAAGGGGACCGGACAAGGCTCATCGTACACCTCTGTGAATAGTATCGGCCACAGCGTCTGGGCACTTGAGTAAACCGCAGGAAGGGGTCAGGGGCGAGTGGTTAGGGGGATGAAGAAAGTGGTCAGGGGGCAGGGGTCCGTGGTCAGTGGATAAACGGCGAGGAGTGGTCGGGGGCAGAGCGTTCCTCGTTCATCGCTTCCGCCTCGTCGTTCCTCGTCCCCCCGTTCATCGTTCAGCGCTCATCGTTCATCGTTTCCGCTCAGACCAGCATAAGTTCTTCCCAGACTGCTTCGAGCAGTCGCCCCCGAGAAAACGGCTTGACCAGTGTCCGACTGGCCCCCAGGTATCTGGCTATTTGGAGGACGTCGACGGCGCCCTTGGTTCCACCGCCGGACATCACAATGACCCGCATTTCTGGTTTCGCGGCGCGAAGCTCCTTGATGGTTTCGAGGCCGTCTTTATCCGGCATGAAGACATCGAGCAATACGAGATCGATGGGGGTTGTCGTCAAGCTTTGTAACCCTTGCAAGCCATTGCACGCTTCCACCACCGTGTATCCGGCCTTCTGAAGGGCGCGGCGCAACCCGGCGCGGAGGCTGGCATCGTCGTCAATAATCAGGATGGACGGCATAGATCGCTCGGGGTCTCGAGTCACGGCGGATGCGCAGACTCTTTACGATCTGGTATCGGTGTCCCATCCTTGTCACTTGAGCATTCATCCCGCATTCTTCGCGAAGCTTCTACTGCAACCGCGGATGCGCTGTTGGGGCACCCATTGCCTTCCTGGCGCAGTGGGTCCTGGCGTGCTCGCCACTCAGTCGGTCAACAAACTGTTGCAAGTACGCCTTCTCCCTCCCTCGTGGCTCTGCTTCCCGTCTCACAACGCGTCTACCGGGTACCCGTTGCTTTTCAAGGTGCAACGGCTGGAACGTCACGAAGCCTCGTGAAGAAATGCGGGCTGGAGCAATGGGTGCCCCGCGGCGTCTCGCCGGTTGCCGTAGAAGCGTTCATGAAACATACGGGCCAGAAGGAAAATATTGCATAGGAAAACCATAGGCTGAGACTGGTTGGCCGGCTTCAGGCAACCCAGGACTTGGGACGTGATCGGATGGATTCGTCGAGGATCAGGTTGGGATCGATCCCATATGGAGCAGGGAGGACGACTCCGGCTATGGTTCGAATGGGCTTCCGGGTCTGTACGGCCAGATCCAGCACCCTCGGCGGAGCGATCACGGTCTCTTGGGCATCGCGCACCAAGAGGAGAGTGGGTTCCAAGGGACGCTTGTGACTCAGCCGCTCGACGACACCCAACTCATTGGTGTTCAACCGAACACAAGAACCGACGGGATAGACGCCGATACAGCGGACAAATCGCGCCACCAACTCTGCCTGGACATGCCCCCGCTGAGCAACCTGGTACAGATACTGGAGCGCCTCATGCGGCGGCATGGCTTTGTGATAGACCCGGTCGGTGGTGATCGCATCGTAGATGTCTGTCACCGCGCCGATCATGCCGAAGAGCGACAGTTCCTCCTGCTTCCGGCCGAACGGATAGCCCGTTCCGTTGATTCGCTCATGGTGCTCAAGGGCTGGACGGATCGCTGCTTCCCGCAACCCCTTCGTTTCCGTCAACAGCTCGGCGCCTCGAAGGGCATGTTGCTTGATGATTTCATACTCCTGATTCGTCAGACGGTCGGGCTTGTTCAAGATCTCCAGCGGCACTTTCATCTTGCCGACATCATGCAGAAACACCCCCAGGCCCAAGAGATAGAGGGCATCCCGACTCATTCCCATGTGACGCCCCAGGCCCAGCGCCAAGATGGCGGTATTCACCGAATGAAAAAAGGTATATTCGTCATAACTCTTGAGCCGCGACATGCTGATCAGCGCGTCCGGATTGTGGAGCATGCTATCGATCATGTTATCGACGACCTGCGCGGCGGCTTCCGTATTGATTTCTCGCCCCAGGCGTACGTCCCCCATCACCTTGGCAATGATATTCTTTGCCGCGGTATGAGTTTCCCTGGCCTGTGGCAGTTCCTCGTCCAGAGAGGTGGGGGGAACAGGGGGAGACGTTGGGTGGTGAGCCTTTGCGGAACGCCCTTGCGGCGGCTTCACCTCCACTGTCCGATGGGTTTCGCTGGCCCGTGGCAATTCCTCTTCCACAGAGGTCTTAGGACCGGAAGGATTTGTCGGACACTCTTCCCCCGCGGACCGACTTTCGGATTTGAGATCTTCCTTCGCGGTTTCTTCCTCGGGGGAGGGCTGTGCAGACTCATCCGCTTGTTCAACCTCGACATCAACAAAACGAGCCCCGCACGCTTTCAGCGTTTCGATCTGGGAAGGATCCGACACCTTCCACCGGCTGCGCAAAAACGGCGTCCGCAGCCATGAGATATCCAGGCCGACCACATGCATGCCGACCGCGAGCTGATCAATAGGAATACGCTGACGCATGGGGAAGCGGGCTGCCAGTTCTCCCTCGGCATGAGAGGCGGAGGGCGGCGTTCGAGGCTCGCTTGAGGCGGGGCCTCCCGCAGCCGGATCCTTCCCCGCTCTCGCGCGGTTCTACCCCTTCTTTACATCGTCCGAAACCGACAGCCACTTAAGTCACGCCAAACCGAGATAACTTAATCCTGACATATCTTGGCCCCTGTGCGCTAGGATGTGGCGGAGAGGCCAGGGAGAATGAAGGACACAAGGGCTCACACGGCTGCCTTCAGACAGCCATCCGTCTTCGACGGCGTCTCCGCTAGGGATTCAAGGGGAAGCCAGCGTCGCAGCACGGACCGCATCGCCTCGAACGTGATCGGCTTGGGCAGATACTCATCCATGCCCGCCGCAAGGCATCGTTCGCGATCGCCCGCCAGGGCGTTGGCCGTCATGGCGATGATCGGCAGGCGGCGCGTGCCGCCTGCCGCGTCGCTCGTCGCTCGTCGCTCGTCGGGTTCTTCGGACGAATCCGGTGTCTTACGAGATACGAGATACGAGGAACGAGATGCGAGTGACGCTTCACGTTCTCTGATGGCGCGCGTCGCCTCGAACCCGTCCATTTCCGGCATCTGGCAGTCCATGAGGACCGCGGCATAGTCTCCCCGCGACATCGCGTCGACGGCCTCTCGGCCGGTCTCGGCGACATCGACACGGCAGCCCACCTTCTCAAGAAACCGACGCGCGACCAATTGATTCACCAAATTGTCCTCCGCCAGAAGCACTCTGGGTCGTTCTCGCGCTCGGGATTCCTTGACACGATGGACGGTCACCAACGCCCCGTGCGGGGCCCCGTGCGCGGGGGCGGGGGCGCTGCGTGATGCGTCGGGGGAGAGCCTCATGACCAGCCCGAGCACCTCTCGGAGCTGGGTGGGCTTCACCGGTTTGGTGAGATACCCCTCGATCCCGGCTTCCGCGGCCGCCGTGCCGTCGCCGCGACGGGCAAACCCGGTCACCAGCACGATCCGTGTCGCTTCCAGCGCCTGGCTCGCCTTGATGACCCGGGCCAGCGCCATGCCATCCATGTCGGGGAGGACCTTGTCGAGCAGCACCACATCGCAGGGACGGCCCTCCTCCGCCCAGGCATGGAGTTGTTCCAGCGCCAAGGCGGCCCGCTCGACACTGCCACACTCCATGTCCCAGCTTCGGCAGTAGTGCTCCAAAATGAGCCGGGCCGTCTCGTGATCGTCCACTATCAGGACGCGCACCCCTCGAAGGGACACGGGCACGGTCGCCTCGACCGCCTGCCGTTCCGGATCGCGGCCCAGTCGGACGGTAACCCCAAACGTGCTCCCCTTGCCGGCCTCGCTCTCGACCCCGATCGCGCCGCCCATGAGTTCGATGAGTTTTTTCGAAATGGCCAGCCCCAAGCCGGTCCCCCCGAACCGGCGCGTCGTGGACCCGTCCGCTTGGGTGAAGGGTTGAAACAGACGGGGCAGGGTCTCCGGGGCGATGCCGATGCCGGTGTCCCGCACGGAGAAGTGTAAGAACACCTCTCCGTGCCGTCGTTCGTCGCTCGTCTCTCGTCGTTCGTGAAACAATTCAGGAATCTGTTGATCTGATGATCTAGTGAATGTCCGGAATTCATCAGATCGACAGATCGACAAATCAACAGATGCGTTCTTCTCACGCTTCACGTTCGACGTTTCACGTTCGACGGATACCGTCACGTCCCCCTGTGCGGTGAACTTGATCGCGTTCCCGATGAGGTTGGTCAGAATCTGCCGGAGCCGTCCGGGATCCCCCACCACGAAGTCCGGGACATCGGCATGGATGAGACATCCGAGTTCCAGCCCCTTGGTCTCGGCCCGCTCCGCAAAGAGCCCGACCAGTCCTTCGACCAACGTTCGCAGGTCAAAGCTGATCGCATCGAGCGTCCACTGCCCGGCTTCGATCTTGGAGAAATCGAGGATGTCGTTGATGATCCGCATCAGATCCTCGCCGGACCCCTGGACCATGCCGACATACTCCCGCTGTTCAGCAGTCAAGTCTGTGTCCAAGAGCAGGTGCGTCATCCCGATGACCCCGTTCATCGGGGTGCGGATTTCATGGCTCATCGTCGCGAGAAACTCGGACTTGAGCCGCGCCGCTTCCAACGCTTCATCGCGGGTGCGCTCAAGCTCGACGTTCTGTTCGGCCAAACGCTCGGCGGCTTCAGCCAGCGCGGCCTCCGCCGTTCTGGCTTTCTCGCACTCTTGGCTCGCCCGGTCTCGTTGCTCTTGGAGCCGACGGGTGCTCCAGAGGAGTAATCCGATGAGAGGGACCAGCACACTGCCGCCCAGGAGCCCCAACTTCCAGAGGATCGTCCGAATAGGGACCAGGATGTCATCTCGCTCAACGCGGACCAGCACCCCCCAATCCAGCCTGAGGGAGCCTTCGACGCCCTTGGTCATCGCGTATCCGGTGACGACGTCCACGTGGCGCCGGCCGTGGCGTTCCTCCACAAAACCGGCGGGTGCTTGATCGAATCGCAGCGCCGACGGCAGTCTAAGCTGCTTGAGGTTGACGTGCCCCTCTTCACGAAACAAGGAGTCCACGATCGCCGTGCCGTCCCGGTTCACGAACACATACTCGATCCGAACCCGGGAGCCCCACTGGGCCTGCAAGGCGTTGATGGTGCGGGCGAAGGCATCTTCCAGGGCCGGGAGACCGACACGCGTCATCACCGTCCCAAGGAATGCTCCCTTGGCATCATCGATTCGCCCTGTGAATGTGACTGCGAATCCTTCTCCCTCGACGGATTCCGCGTCCTGCGCATGCTGCGCCGATCCCTGTCTCGCTGCCAAAAACCCAGGGTGACTCACGCGTCTCTGTCCCACCTCGGAAGGGTCGATCGCCGCTACAATGCGCCCTTGCGCATCAGTCACGGCCGCCGCGAGGTACACCGGGTACGCTTCCTGAACCGCCACGAGGTATCTGCTCATCGCAGCGCGATCCTCACCGCGAAACACGGACGCGCGCGCGAGCATCTTCACGTCGCCGTACCGCTCCGCCAGCAAGATGTCGAGTTTGGCGGCGATCTCTTGCGCCGCCAAGGCCAAGCTTTCTCCCCTATCGGCGATGAGCAGGGATTCAACGTACCGCAGGGAGACGCATGCGATGACGAGAGCTCCGACCGTGATGGCCGCGATCAGAGCCGGCAATCGAGATGATCGTCGCTGGTGCGTGGGTTGCACGAGATCCTTCATAAAAACACGTCCTTGGATACCCCCAGCTTGCTGGGGGGCTCTTTGCTCCCGCTCCCCCCCGCCCATCCTTCCTCTCTCAGCTCTCGCACCTCGTCGTTCGGCTCTCGCATCTCGTAGCGAGCAGCGAATAGCCGGCAGCTCATAGCTCGGGGCCGTTCGCCACTCCCTCGCTGTTTGCTACCCGCTATGAGCTACTCGCTGCTTGCTGTTCGTACGTCGAACCGTCGCCCGCCGAACGTCGCTCGTTGCTCGTGAAGCGTCGTTCGTGAA
>JACRLS010000242.1 GCA_016235225.1 Nitrospirota bacterium
GCCCGATACCAGGCGAAACGTTCCGATCCCGCCGCAGGCCGGCAAGGAACATCGTGCGGTCATGTTGCAGCATCTCGAAACGGTACAGGCCATCGTGGCGGCGCTGGCGGAGGAAGACTTCGAGCGGGCGAAAGGGCTCACGGAAGTGCACCAGAGTTTCTTGGCGCTCCGGCAGTCCTGGCCGACCCCGCAGGGAGAGAGTCCGCGGCCATCGTATCGTGATCTCGCAAAAGCCCATTATGAGTCGGCTGAGGCGATGGCCCAGGCGATTCCCACTCGCGATCATCGGCAGATCCTGCCGAAGTTCAACGCCCTGCTGAAGACCTGCGTGGGCTGTCATCTGGAGTACAAGGTGGCGGAGGGACAGACTCCTCCACCATCAATGCCGTGAGAGGGAAGATGGATGAAGGGGAATGGCCATCGGGGGAGCCGTCGCCTTGCGGCCTGTGCTGTGTTGATCGCCATGATGTGCGGAGGAAGTGGAGGCGGTCGTGAGTCGGAGGCGAGCACAGACCCTCCTCCTGAGGAGCAGCCTGTGCCTCAAGCCATGGAGGGCATCAACAATCCCCATAGCAACGTCATTTTTCGTGTGACGGGCACATCCTCCTGTCGAGAGTGCCATCGGCTTGGGGACAGCAAGGGCCCGCGCCTTGTGGTGCGGGAGGTGCCGGCCGTGAGAGACCTCATCGCGAAAGGGAAGAGCGCGCACAGTCTCGGCCGGTTCGCCGATTGTTTTCGGTGTCATGCGGGAGGACGCCTCGGGCTCGAGAAGTACGCACATGAGCCGGGGCTCCGTCCATAGGGGATTTCAGTCATGACCAGGCTCTCCCAGCGCACGATGCTTGTGGCGGCCGCTCTCGTCTTTATCATCGGGGGAGCCTTCCTGGTCGAAGTGATCTTGAGCCTGCGGGGCGGGGACGCATTCGGCCACACGCAACAGGGGCATCTGCTCGGATGGGCGGGCCTCCTGATCATGCTGCTGGTGTTCGTCTACTCGGTGAAGAAACGCATCGGCGATAAGTCGGGATGGCCGAAGGGATGGTTTCAGGTGCACCTGTTCGCCGGGATCCTGGGGCCGGTGGTGATCCTGGTGCATTCAGGCGCCCACTTCCACGCGCTTGTCCCAGTCTTGGCTTTGGTGAGCCTGGGGCTCGTCGTCATGAGTGGGATCGTCGGGGAGGGCATTCACTATCTGGCATTGAGGACCCTGAATGCCAAGCGCCATGATCTGGTCGCGCAAGGTCTCTCGGACGAGGAGATCGATACGCGTCTGCACGCGCTCGCCGCTCAAGAGGAAGCGTTTCGAGTGTGGCAGTGCCTGCATGCGCCCCGACCATCACGTTCCTGGCGCTCACCCTGCTGCATATCGGTGGCGCCCTGTTCTTTGGCGGGTACTAGATGCGCTACTTGCCGCTCCCCTCATCGGTGGTGCCGATCGTGGCCGTGGCCACCCTCGGGCTGGTGTCCTGGCTGGCCTGGGCCTCGTTCCGCGATCCGGAAGCGTTCTGGGCGCCCGGCGATCTCAGCCGCTACCACGCCGACGTGCCACGCTGCACGCAGTGCCATGCGCCCTTCCAGGGCACGACCAGTGCGCGATGCATCGCCTGTCATGGCGAACGGCAATTCGCCGAACGGTCGCTCCCCGAGGTGGGGGCCTTTCATCGGGAGGCGATTCGGAAGGGAGACGCTTGTCGAGGCTGCCATACGGAGCACCGGGGAGCGCTGGGCCAGATCATCACCGGCGCGTTGATCAATCCCCACGGAGAATTTATCTTCCGCGCGACGGGAGGCCGGACCTGCACCGCGTGCCACACATTCCACGGGAGCATCGGACGGCCGCCCACATTGCTGGATAATGCCATCGTACGCGATCTGTACGAGGAGGGCGAGGGGGCTCACCGGCCGGGACACATCGCGAAGTGTCTGACCTGCCACGTAGGGGGGCGCCGAGACATTGAAGACGAAGACGACGACGATCACAAGAAGGACGAGTCACACCAACGGTAGTCGATTCCCAGGAGGGACTGTGACGCAGAAGGCTGAGTCGGTCAGGTGTGACAATTTGGTGGGCCGCGTTGGGGGCGAACCTACGGTCCGCTGACTTTTCAATTTTCGAGCCGCAATTTGCCTGCTGGCGTAGAATCAGAGGGCCAGAGAAGACACTCAGGATATAGAATAGCGCCCAACGGAAATTCTATTCGCCGCAACGGTTTCAGTCACAATTCACTCACAGTGGGATAGGACGTTGTGGGAGATGCGTTGAATTCGGCGAACAGTGGAGCGGGGCCGCGGCGTTACGGGCTTCGTCGCCTTTTTGATCCTTGTCGCCGACGGCCTTTCCTCTTTCTCACCATAGATGGTGAGCTGGGATCATCCGGGAAGAGGCGGAGAAAATCTGCCACGCGGACGACCGTCACCTCTTGGAATCTCTTGAGCCGGAGTAAGTGGCGGTCGCCGGTGAGGATGAGGTCAGCGGCGGCCTCAAGCGCGCATTCCAGAATGCGGTTATCCGGAATGTCATCGAGAACCATGATTCTTACGGACGGCTTCACAATCGTCGCCGCGCGTCCGATGAGCTTGAGGGCAGCCGTGATGTCCTTTTCAGCCTGATGAAACTTGGTGCGAAAGACGTGTGCGGTCTCGGTCAGAATCGGAATCGACGGACAGACTGGCTCCCAAGCTTAGCGAAGCGTTCAATAAACGTCACCCGATCGCGGTTTGTCGAACAAGTGCGCCGCAACCGCTACGGTCGTTCGTGGTCGGGCGGAAGGGGTCGAGGGCGGAGGTGCGGCGCGACGTGATCAGCGAGCAGAGGGAGCGGGGAGGTTCAGGGGTTCGAACGGGACGGTCGGGTTGAAGGGATTGCCTCGGGAAGGGGCGCGTCCATTGGGAGACGGGCCTGTCTTGGCAGGCCAGGGGAGGGTGGGTGAAATAGGTCAGATGCTTCTACGGTTGACTCCGGTTTGACTTGTTATGACTTCCATCTTGCCCATGCCCGTCGCCCGACAGGAGCCGTAAAGACCAAGCCGTTGTAAATACGGGCTTTGGCGATTGGCACAATGACGTCCAAGTGCCGCCAACCCTGCCACGACTGGTCAACCGGAGTCAACCGTAGAAGCATCATAGGTCATTCGCAGATTGCCGGGGTCGAACTGATTGATGGGATTAAACGGATTCTTCGGATCGTAGGCGTTGATGGGATTGAGCGGATTGTCGGGACGATACTGGTTGATCGGGTTGAAGATGTTGTAATCGCGCTCGTACTTCGAATCGAACCCTTGTTCGGCGGCGGAGAGTGCCACAGTGCAGAAGAAGAACAGCAGAACCATGAGCCACATGAGGGGCCTCCTGCAGGAAGCTTCAGAATGGAACTAGCCTGCTCCCGCAGCGAAGGGATGCAAGCACCTCAGTTTCTCCCATCGCCTCCAACCGTCCCCCTCCATCCTCAGGCCGTCTCCCCCTCAATCCTCAACCTTAACCTCAGCCCTCCCCACCACTGCCCCAAGGCTCCTCCTCTTCGATGTCCTCGATCGACTGCTTGAGCGCGGCGACGAACGTCTCCGGTTGAGCCAGGGCGTTCTCGGTCGGCTGAAATTCCGACACCAAGACGCCGGCCTTGTCGACGATGATCAGACGATAGCCCGGTTTCACAGCCGCGCCCCCTCGTGATGTGAGGCCAGATGATGTGAGGCGAGACGCCACGAGTCGAACACGGTGAGAAGGAGACTTCGATGCCGGCAGATCGAGGATGGATGGTGCCGGATGGCTCGTTGAGGAAACAGGTCCGAGCGGGGGCGGTTGAAGCACTTCACGCGTTCCGACCCTTCGGAGCGCCCACGTCGTGACGGGGAGGCGGAAGGGGGGATGATGTCGTCCCGCGCAGAGGGAGGAGGCGGCGCACGAGGGTGCCCGCCTTGTTCTTCTGATACCGTGCCACAAACATCTCACCCGTGGCGCGAGCATGGTCCTCCGCTGCCCCTCGCGTCGGAAAGCGACTCTCCCCCACCTGCCACGACACGCTGGGATTCGCGCTCTCGCCCAGCAACTCCGTCACCGAGACCCGCAACGCCTTCGCCAATCGCACCAACGTGCTGAGCGACGGATCATGCTCCCCCAGCTCCAGCCGGGCCACGTAAATGCGCACCAGGCCCGCCCTCACGGCGAGCTGCTCCTGTGTAAGATCGCGATCGGCTCGCAGTCGCTGGAGTTGAGCGCCGAAACGCTGAATCGCCCGCATGAGGCACCTCCGGGTAGGAGAGCGGCGGGAACGGGGTATTCTACTCCTTCAATGATAGGCCGCGGAAGGGCAAGGTCACGGCGCCTGGCTAGCTGGCGCGAGCGTCCAGCAAGACCCAGAGACCGATCGCGACAAACCCTACGCCCGCAATCAGCTTCATCAGGCGGGGCGACGCGTAGGCCGACAGTTGGGCCCCCACCAGCACAGCCAGCAGACTGGAGAGCGCCAAGGCGCTGGCCGAGGCGGCAAACACGCCGATCTTGCTCACGTGCTGTTCCGCAGCAAACAGCAACGTCGCCAGTTGCGTCTTATCGCCCAGCTCCGCCAGAAACACCGTCACGAAAATCGGCCAGAGATGCATCATGCAGAGAATCCTTTCTGGTCTATCGAAGGAGACGAACAACACGTGATCGTCATCAGACCCATGCCACGGGGTCTTCTATACCAGATAGTCCCCCGGTCGTCTTGGATAAGTATCCTAAGCCAGGAGGGATAAATGGAAATCGCGGTGGAGCCTGTCCAAACTGGGCGTGGTCGAAGGCGGCGGTGCGAAGCGATGCGTCCGTGATCGGGAAGATGGTGGGCCGTGTAGGGGTCGAACCTACGGCCCGCTGATTAAGAGACCCTCGAAATCCCTTCAAACATACTCGCCAAACGAAAATTCCGCAACAGGTGGTAGGTCAGCACGGTCCTCGAGCGGGTCACCCAGACCCCAATCTGCAACCCCGGCGCAACCAGATTCGGCTGCGTCCGAGGAGTTAGAGCCTCGCCAGAGTCCCTCTGTCGATTCCACGCACTCAGAATCGAATCAATCGAACCAATCGGAAGCCGAAGATCGTTCGGAGGCCGATGGTCGCTCACAATCCGATCAGTTGAATCAGGAATAGGGAGGGACAAGGATGTCAGAAGGAAGACGCGGTGCAAGCAGAGGGTGGAACAGGCGCGGGGCCGATGCGCGGGATGGCGACAGCCACCCGCGCACGGCGGCCGCGTCAGCGGCAGCGCCTAAACTTGACAGAAGGACATTTCTCGGCAATCGCACTTCGTCGCATTCTGGCGCAGAACTCCTCGACGGTCAGATCGTGACGATCAAGATTCATGACTATGGGAAGGCCTGGGTGGAATGCTCCTGGGGAAAGTCCGATCCACGGCCAGGCAAGAAAGGCAGCAAAGGGAAATCTCTCAACAAAGAGCAGAACGAACAGCGGGCACGGGCCAGAGCCAAGGGAGAGATCCGGCGGAAGTGTCTTGCCATCGCTGCGGATCATATGGTCACGCTCACCTATCGGGACAACCTGGAGAACCGGGAACAAGTCCTCAGGGATCTGGATCGCTTACGCCGGATGCTCGCCCGGTGCGGCTACCCGATGCCCTACGTGGCCGTCTTGGAATGCCAGCAGCGGGGCGCGATTCATCTGCATCTGGCGGTCAAAGGCTTTCAGGATGTCCGATTCCTTCGGCGCTGCTGGTACAAGATCGTCGGCAAGTGCCAGGGCCAAGTGAACGTCAAGGGGCCACGGCCTGGCAGCTCACCGGTGAAACTCGCCCGGTATTTGGCCAAGTACATCAGCAAAGATCTCAACAGTCTCCCACGCGACTTCGGGGAGCATCGGTACTTCTGTTCGCTCAGCATTGTGGTCCCGACCGAGAAGTATCAGATCGTGCTGGCCCGGCATGCGCGAGAGGTCGATGCCCGGATGAACAGGCTCATGCTGGAGGAGATCCTCCGTCGGATCGGCGATGACTGCACGGTGCAGCATTGGGCAGGAGGTTCGGGAACGTACGGATGGATGTCAGGCTTTGAAGATGCCACCTGTCACTGGGTCCGAAACAAGTCAACCCCCCTACCCGCAACCGCCAAGGGGTAGGGGGCGAATTCCAAACAGGCGATCAAAGGGCGTGCGATCGTGCCAGAGTTTTTCTCTTCCTGGCGCGATCGCCGGCCCGGAGAGAGCGACCACTGGGCATTGCGCCGGCGGTCACGCGGGCGCACCTAATCACAAATTGGGGGGGACCGGGGGTGTCGTGAGACTCCCCCGGAGTTATGGGACCTAGGGTTCGCCAGCGAGTTTTAAGACAGCCGTGCGGGTGATGCGTGAGAGTCGGAAACCGTGACTGTTCAGGGCTTCCAGCAGTGGGGTCACACTGGCGATCAATCCAGCTCGCTTGGCACTGAGGAGGATTCCGAGGGTTCCCGTGATTTGGAGGCCGACAGTTTCGGCAACCCGGCGGGCGTAGGCATCATCAAGAACAATGACGGCGTCCGGCGTCTCAAGCCCCAAGGCCAGAGCCTCGCGCTCGCCGGCGCCGAGATCGGTGGCGAGGGGAAGAGCCGAGAGGCTGGCTGGTGGCTGGATCGTTATCCAGTCGAGGGCGGTCGGATCGGGAAGGCGAAGCCCGCGCTGTCGGCCCGCAGCGAGTTCGGCAACGACAGCAGGCGGCACAAAGACTGCTCCGGCGAGTGCGGGAAGAAGATGAAGATGCCCGATCTGGTGAAGGTACTGGAGAGGTGAGGTGTCAGCGATGATCCGTGCCAAGGCGAGTCTCCCGCGTGAGCTCGTCCTCGGTCAGGCCGAAGGTATCCACGCCGTACTCTGCGAGCTTGGTCAGAAACACGGGTCGCGGGACACCGGCCAGCGAAGCGGCCGCACCAGATGACAGTCGCCCCAGTTCATAGAGCTTCACGGCGGCAGCGAGGCGCACTTCCGCACCGAGTTGGTCCGGGTTTACCTTGAGCGCGAGGAGCGTCTCGTCAGGAATGGTCAGCGTGATCTGGCTCATGAGCGCAATGCTAGCAGTCTCTGGGCGCCACGGTCAACGAAAGGGGCTTGGACAGGAGTACCCCCTATGGGCCGCTTTCAGACGAGCCAAGCACTCGCGTGACAATCAGACGGCTGGCAGAGATGTCTCGCTTCAAGGCCTCTGGGTTGATCAGCCCTTTCCAGGCTCCGTCGGTCTCAAGAAGAGCAGATCGGGTGCTCTCCGGAGCCGGGGCGACGGTGAGAATCACCTCGTCGCCTTCGCGCAGAGCTTCAGCGGGAAGTGGGTCAATCGGCGTCTGGAGGGGTTTTCAATTCCTGGCTGGCTATCTGTAAGACGGCCTCGAAATTTAGTGGGGGTTAGCGTATTCTTCCCGCAGTCCAGGACAAAATGTATCCGAAAGCAGGTTTTCTGGGGAGTCACTTCGAAAAGGTAACAACTGCATGGCCCTCCTGAAACACGCGCTACCTATGCTTCTCCGGCCTAAGTCTGAATGGTCGGTGATCTCAGCAAAGACTATAACCCCCTTCGAGCTATACCTTGGCTATGTTGTTCCATTGAATATTATCAGCCCGGTGGCTGCCACTGTAGGGATCGTTGAGTTCATTGTCAGTAGCGCTAGCGTTCCTGAACAATGGGTAGCCCTGTATTGGAGAGCAACTTTCTCCTCGCTCATCGCCAGCTATCTCTGGCACTTGATTGAGATCTACCTGCTAGCCCACGTCGCAAACTGTTTTGCACCGCTGTTTTCCGGGGAAAGACATTTTCTCCAGGCGCTTAAGGTCCTGGCGTTCGCGATGACTCCAATATGTCTGGGACAAATCTTCTTGGCCGTACCAATTTTCTCATTAGACAAGAGCATGGTGATTCTTTCTCTCTTCTACAGTGGATACCTGCTGTGGCTGGGCCTCTCGGTCTTGATGAAGGTCCAACCCCTGAAGGCTTTCCTTCATGCGAGTATTATAGCCATGGCCTTCTGGGCAACTTCGGAAGCTCCAAAA
>JACRLS010000198.1 GCA_016235225.1 Nitrospirota bacterium
CAGCACGGGGTCATGATACTGGGCTGTGGCCATGGGAGGGCCTCCAAGGCGGGTGGGTGGGTGGATGGCTGGTTATAGCAGAGATCGACCCGGTATGGCCAGACGCCTGACATGCCGGATGGGGTCGACTGCAGGGGGTGGTAGGTCCGTGCGCTCTGCTGTGATCAATAATCTATTGGCACAGTGCGGTCATGGTCGTATACTACCCCCATTCATTCGCTCCAAATCTTCCTCAATTATTCCTGTTTTCGGTCGTCGAAAGTCTCACCATCACTACAAGGAGGTTCTATGAATCGGAGAGGATCACGCGTATCCGCACTCACGCTCATGATTGCCGTTCTGGCCCCGTTCTCGGCTTTCGCCGGAGACGATGTGGTCGAAACCGGCCGTCTCCTCGCCATCCTCCTTGATGCTGGGCGCGGCGCCGTCGCCGCCAATCAGCCCTTGATCAACGATGCGAGCAAGGGGGACAAGGGGTTCACCCCGGACGTATTTGAACAACAACTGAAGGAAAAATTCAAAGGACGGACGGGTGTGGATCTTGGCAATCTAAAGGGGGGCGGCGTGCCGGAGCTGGCACAAAAGCTTCTGCCGGAACTCGTCGGGGCGGCGAAACAAACGGTCGCCAACAACCAGGCCACGATCAACAAGCCGGGTGTCGCGTATAAGGGATTTACGCCGGCGCACTTCGGCACTCAAGCCGCCGCGGCCTTCAGCGGCAAGACCGGCATCTATATGAAGCAAACGACAACGGATGGGCTGCTCCGGAACGCGAACAACAAGGCGGATGAGTTTGAATCGGGGATGATGAAAAAACTCGGGGATGCGGGGTATCCCCGCCAAGGTGATAAAGTCATGAGCGAAGCCGTAGGGGGCGCGGTTCGGGTGATGTTGCCGCTGTTCTACGGTAAGGGCTGTCTGGGCTGCCACGGCGAGCCGAAGGGCGAGACGGATGTCTCCGGTTACAAGAAAGAAGGCGCCAAGGAAGGCGACCTCGGCGGCGCCGTCAGCGTCAAGCTTCCAGCCAAGTAACGATACAGTCTTTGGAATCTAGTTCCGACCGAGGGGCGACATTCCGTCGCCCCTCTTATTTCTGCCCACCATCTCGAGTCCACGCCGTAGCCGAACCCTGTAGTCTCTATCTTGCTGTTGTCCACCGAGCTGCGAGAGAGGCGGATTTTGGCTGCTCAGCGCTCAGTCAAGTTGCCTTGGAGAGAGAATGTTTCGGAATACTGGGAAAAAGAGGGGGAAGTTCGGTATGAGGATGCTGGCACAATACCCCACCTCAGCCCAAAGAGGGCTGTCGGAAGAGTGATGCATACCGGGACATCCGGTCAGTGCATCAAGAAATAGGCGCCAAGGCCGACGGCTGCGAGCACGGCGACGCTGAGCATCACCTTCTCATGGCCGCACATCCCCACCTGCGCCTTACAGGCTGCCAGGGAGCACATCACTGACATGGTCTCCCTCCTCTCTAGACTGAGGGGGAAAACTATACGCCATACGTCGGCCTTTCAACAACTCCCCACCTGCAGGGTGGGCGAGCCTTGGCTGCTCAGGAGCGCAGTCTCGATCGCAGAATCTTCAACTCTTCGTCGGCGGTGCCATGCCGTCTTGCGGGTTGCGCTTCCGCTGACGAAGGGGCGAAGAGGTGGGCGATGTGGCTAATTCCCTGTGCTCGCGCAACGCGCAGCCTCAGAAGGTGGGCATGGGACGTGTGAGGCAGGTTGAGGTTGAGGCTCAGGTTGAGGGGTAGGACGGTCGGGAGTTCTCCCTTAACCTCAGCCTCAACCTGAACCTTCTTCAGAGTTCCCGGAGCGCGCGCCATCGGAATGGCCTCGCTCGACGGCCGCAGTCGGAATCCCCCAACTGCCCCACGCTGGGAATGAAGAGGCAGATGAGACTGAAAGGAAGACCCTCGCCTGGGTAAATGGCACGTCTCGGCGTGCCAGTGGGTGGCGGGTGACAAGGTTGCGCGCAGTGGGGGATATCCGGCCACCTCCCCTAGAGAGAAATGGGCAAGCTTGGAGGGGGTATTTGTGAACACACATCCCTCGACGCGCGCAGTGAACGGCAGCCTGGCTACTGTCTAGAAGTGGAGAGGAGAATCAATTGGCGGGCGCAGTAGGAATCTCCCAACGGCCCCATGCTGGGAATGAAGAACAGATGAGCCCAATAAGAGAGGCCCTCGCTTCGGGAAGTGGCGCCTCTTGGCGCGCTTGGGGCGGGCGGGTGAGAAGAACGCGCGCAGTTGGGGACCAGCCACATCGCCCACCTAAGGAGTGCGGAGAGTGCTCTCCGCGCACTGGCTCCGTGCGAGGCATTCGGTCTGTGCAATTTGAGACTCAGGTCCGTCCTTCTTTGAAGCAGGTCCGCCCGTCTTGGCATGACTTTGCCAATAAGGAATGCTACCATCGGCGCGGGTTGAGGAATAGGCCATGGCAAAGCGGAAAAGAGTCTCCGGGCGGTCGGGGAGAGCAGGAGTCACACCGGCGTCGAAGTCGGATAAGACCCCCATCGAGCAGTACGACCATCCCGACAAGAAGCGGAAGAACAACCCGCCGGTGGGGCTGGTGACGCCGGAGACCGACCGGGAGACGGGCAAGAAGACCTACGCCTACGATCCGCACCTCGATCCGCAGCTCGTCTGGGCCGGCAAGGCTGAGCATACCTCATTTGCTGTGCCCACGGTCTCGCTCCACGTCCACGAGCGGATTGATCCGCGCACGATCGTCGAAGCCGTGCGGAAGCGAAACGGCAACGGGCATGTGCAGCTCCCGCTTTTCGAGTCGTCCGCCGAAAATCCGCCCCTCCGCGAGGCGATTGACTTCTACAAGCATGACCACAACTGGTCGAACCGGCTGATCGCGGGCGACTCGCTGCTGGTGATGAACTCGCTGATCGAGAAGGAAGGGCTTGCCGGGCAGGTGCAGATGGTCTATCTCGACCCGCCCTACGGCATCCGCTACGGTTCCAATTTCCAGCCCTTCGTCAACAAGCGGGATGTGAAAGACGGGAAGGATGAAGACCTGACGCAAGAGCCGGAGATGATCCGCGCCTTCCGCGACACCTGGGAACTCGGCATCCACTCCTATCTGACCTACCTGCGCGACCGGCTGCTGCTCGCAAGGGAACTGCTGCACGAAAGCGGGTCGTGCTTTGTGCAAATTTCAGATGAGAACGTCCATCTGGTGCGGAATCTGATGGATGAAGTGTTTGGGGTAGGGAACTTCATCGCCTCCATCGCATTTAAGACTTCAATTGGCCTTGGAGCACAGAATCTCGACAGGGTCTACGATCATACAGTTTGGTATTCACGAGATAAGGATAAAGCAAAGTATCGGCAACTGTATTTGCCCTTGGAAAGAGGCAAAGAAGGTGCCACTCGGTATAATTTCGTTAGACTACCAGATGGCGAAGAGAGGCTCTTGACAGAAGAGGAAAGGGAGAATTTGGCACTAATACCAGAAGGAGCAAGATTCTTTACTGATCAGGGTCTCACATCGCGTACTGGCTCCGAGACGACACGAAAACCTTTTGTGTTTGAAGGGAAAGAATATGTTCCAACGGTAGGTGGTTGGAGAACCAGCGTGGAAGGTTTAGAGCGATTAGCGAAGGCAGGACGAATACTGAAAGCAGGAACAACACTTCGCTTCAAGAAGTTCTTTGATGATTTCGGGGCAATTGCACTCACTAATTTCTGGGCAGATGTTGGAGGAGGAATTCAAAGCCGATCCGATCCAAAGATATATGCTGTACAAACGAACACGGCGGTAATCCAGCGTTGCCTCCTCATGGCCACCGACCCCGGCGATCTCGTGTTCGATCCCACCTGCGGTTCCGGCACCACGGCCTTTGTGGCTGAACAATGGGGCCGACGGTGGATCACCTGCGACACGTCGCGCGTCGCTGTTACGCTGGCCAAGCAGCGGCTTATGACCGCGCTCTTCGACTATTACGAGCTGGCTCATCCGCATGAAGGTGTGGGCAGCGGCTTCAAGTACAAGACCGTCCCACACATCATGTTGAAGTCTGTCGCCAACAACGAGCCGCCCGCGCAGGAAACGCTGTATGATCAGCCGTTCGTGGACACCAAGAAGGCCCGCGTGACCGGTCCGTTTACCGTGGAGGCAGTGCCGGCGCCGGTCGTGCTTCCAATCCCCCCCCATCCTCACCTTCCCCCTCAAGGGGGGAAGGAATCAAAAGGTCCCTCGCCCCTGGAGGGAGAGGGTTGGGGTGAGGGGGTAATGGCCGATGCCTCCATCGCTCGCAGCGGGCCGACTCTCCGCCATGCGGAATGGC
>JACRLS010000199.1 GCA_016235225.1 Nitrospirota bacterium
TGACGGCGCTCGGCAAACTAAAAGATCCCCGCGGGGTCGAGTCCGTCATTCGTGCGCTCCACGACAAGGCTGGCGCCGTCCGGACGGCCGCCGTCTGGGCACTGGAACGTTTGGGGGACGCCCGCGCCGTTCCCGGGCTCGTCGAGGCGCTCCAAGACAGCCAGCTGCGGGAGGACGCGGCGCGCGTGCTGAAGAAGATCGGCGATGTGCGGGCGGTTGACGCCTTGATCGATGGCCTCCGCGGCCCCAATTGGATGGTGCGGCGGCATGCGGCCGACGCGCTTGGCCGGATCGGCGACATGCGCGCGCTGGACTGGTTGATCGAAGCGCTCAAAGATGAAGACTGGCTCGTTCGCCGGAATGCGGCTGAATCGCTGGCCCGACTCGGCGACCGTCGGGCGGTTGAGCCGTTGGTGCCCCTGCTTGAGGACGAGAACGATCTGGTGCAGGAAACCGTCGGCGGCGCGCTTGCCAGTCTGGGATGGAAAGCAACCACTTAATTCACACGAGGGAACCATGGCCACTGAAGCTCCAATGTCCCAACCCACGCCTCCACAGCCGGTAAACCTGATTCAAATCGGCCCCAAGCGGGGAGCCAAGAAGGATGGGTTCAACCTGGTCACCGAACGTGTGGTGGCGGTGAACGTGGCTGCCAAGCAAATCGAGGTCGAGCTCCTGGCCTATGACGGTAAGACCGTAGTCCTGGATGTGGCGGATGACGTCATGGAGGATCTCCGGAAACTGAAGCCGGGAGACGGTGCCACGATCCGCGTCGTGGAGGAAGGCGGCACGCGCGTCGCGAAGCATTTCCGGATTCGGTCCAAGGATCCCAATGCGGCGCGCGCCGATGCGATGCTCCAGGATCTGACGGACACGCATTGGTTGAACCGCAAGTACGCAGCGGAGACGCTTGGCCTGCTGAAGGACGAGCGGGCCGTCGGGCCGCTCGTCGAGGCGCTGACCGATGAAGTGGGGGACGTCCGGCAGCGGGCCTACGATTCGTTGATCAAGCTCGGGCGACCGTCGGTCTCCGCGCTCGTCCCGTTGCTGGTCTCGGAGGAGGAGGAACTGCGCCAATCGGCGACGGAGATCATTCGAAAGATCGGGAAGCCGGCCGTCGAGCCCTTGGCCGTGGCCCTCGGCGAGGCGGACGATCGGTTGAAGTCCAGAATCTTGAAGGTCTTGGACCGGATGGGGTATAAGCCGAAGACCTGACCGTCGGGGTGGCTCGCGCTTGGCGGAAGACGGAGGCCAAAGGCCTCGGTCTTCCACAGGCAGTCTTTTTATGAGGGGCGAATCTCCTGCCGTCCGACCGACACGTAGCGGAATCCCGCCTTCGCCATTCGACTCGGCTCGTAGACATTGCGCAAGTCGATAAAGAGCGGCGACTTCAGTGACGTTTTGATCCGTTCCAAATCCAGATTTCTGAACTGATTCCATTCGGTCAATAGCACGAGCGCATCGGCGCCGATCGCGACGTCATAAGCATCCTGACAGGGGGTGGCGCCGGGCAACAGCTTGAGCGCGGGGGCCAAGGCCACGGGATCACACACCTTGAGGGAGCATCCTTCTTCCAGTAGGCGCTTCGCAATGGCGATCGCCGGAGACTCCCGGAGGTCGTCGGTGTTCGGTTTGAATGAGAGCCCCAGTATCCCGAATGTTTTCCCTTTCAGGTTTCCCACGGCAGATCGGATTTTCTCGATCATCCGTTCGCGTTGGTTCTCATTGACCTGAGCGGCCGAGCTCGGAATGGTCATGGAGAGTCCCGCCTCCTGACCGGTTCGAATCAGAGCGGCAAGATCCTTCGGAAAGCAGGACCCGCCGAACCCTGGGCCTGCGTGAAGGAACTTTGAGCCGATGCGATGATCAAGGCCCATCCCCTTCGACACAACCTGAACATCCGCCCCCACATGCTCACACAGGTTCGATACCTCGTTGATGAAGGAGATCTTGGTCGCCAAAAACGCGTTAGAGGCATACTTGATGATCTCGGCGGTCGGAATGTTCGTGACGACGACCGGGGTCTCGATCAAGTACAGCGGCCGGTACAGATCCCGCATGATCGCCACCGCCTGGTCGCTGTCCGCCCCGATGATCACTCGATTCGGGCGAAGGAAGTCCTCGATCGCGGAGCCTTCCCGAAGAAATTCTGGATTTGAGACGATGTCAAATCGGCAGTCCTCCCCTTGATGGGCCTTGATCACTTCACGGAGTCGCTCGCCGGTCCCGACCGGGACCGTGGACTTTGTTGCGATGACCTTGTAGCCCTTCATGTGCTGGCCGATGCCGCGCCCGACCTGTTCCACGTAGGACAGGTCGGCCGACCCATCGGCGCGGGAAGGGGTGCCGACGGCGATGAAGATGACCAGCGCTTGCTCGATCGCGTTGCCCACATCGGTGGTGAAGGTGAGGTGCTTTTCCCGCATGCCCTTCATCACAAGTTCGCTCAGTCCTGGCTCATAGAAGGGGACGTCACCTTTTTCAAGTTTGGCGATGCGGTCCGCGTCCGTGTCCATGCAGGTCACATTGACGCCGAATTCGGCGAAACAGGCTCCGGTCACTAGGCCGACGTAGCCCGTCCCGATCACACTGATATGCATACTGCCTCCTTGTCGTCGTGCGAGAGAGGGGAGCGGGTTCCCCCGCTTCCAGACGGCCTCCTTCGATCTGGACAAAAGTATATCACGCGGTAGCGAAGCGACAAGAAAATTAGGGGAATGCGCATCAGGAGGCCAAAGGGGGCCGTCAATTGACTGGCTCTGCTCGACTCCAGTAGAATTTTCCCCTCACACAGAGCCGGAGGTGAGATGGCACCACAGACCAGCGTGATGATGCGCCCCTTAGCCGTGATGATGAGCCGGGACTTTAAGGCCATCAGTGCCGACGCCACGCTGGCGGAAGCGGCGGAGCTGATGCGCACAGCGCGCGTGGGGGCGCTGCTGGTGTCGGCCTCCAATATCTATGTCGGGGTGGTGAGCGAGCGGGACCTGGTCCGCAAGGCTATGGCGCGCGGAGCGGATCCCACGCAGGAACGTGTGAGAGCGGTGATGAGTAGCCCCATCATCTCCCTTGAGCTTGACCGGTCCGCCCACGAGGCCTCCGATCTCATGGCCGAAAAGGGCATCAGGCATTTGGTCATTACACACGAGGGCGCCATCGTCGGGATGATTTCCGTCCGTGACTTGCTCCGGTACTTCAAGAACTGGGGCACCCTCTGATCCCCCTTCCGATCTACTCTCCATGATCTCAGACTGCTTCATGTGGCCCCTTGGCAGGGTGTGTGCGTCATGACGGGGACTCCTATGCCTGTCCTTCCTCTCCGTGTCGGCCTCTTTGTGACCGCCTTTCTGACCGGCGCCGTGGTGATGGCCTTGGAGATGCTCGGGAGTCGCTTGCTCGCTCCAGTGTTCGGCAATTCTCTTTTCGTCTGGGGAGCATTGATCGGTGTCATCTTGGCCGCCATGAGCACGGGGTATGCGGCGGGAGGCTGGCTTGCTGATCGCCATGACGGGAAAACGGTGTTGGCCGGCCTGTTGTTGCTGTCGGGAGCCTGGACATTTCTGCTGGCCTGGAAGGGGCACCCGGTCATGTTTGCCGTGGCGGATCGACTTCAGGATCCCCGGTGGGGGCCCTGCGCGGCGGCGGCGCGCCTGCTGGCGCCGCCGGCATTCGGTCTCAGTGGAGTTCTGCCGGTCCTGCTCCGGCTCACCATCGGCGACATGGGGCATCTCGGGCGGCAGACGGGAGGATTGATGGCGGTCTCAACCGTCGGCAGTCTGGCCGGGACATGGGGAA
>JACRLS010000200.1 GCA_016235225.1 Nitrospirota bacterium
AGCCTGTTGGAATGTGTCCGGTGTCTGAACGAATTCGAATCGGAGCTGAGTGTGACCTTCTTCGCGGAGTATCAGGAAGAAACGACGCCGAAGAAGCCGGCCGCGCCCATCGGACGGTCTGCGCCGGAACCCCCTGCGGAGGAACCGGAGGAGCAGGCGGATGAGATCTATCGGTATCGAAACGGAGCCCTCGATCTCGCGGAGATGCTGCGGGAGCAGGTGATTCTGGCGCTGCCGATGCATCCGCTCTGTGACGAGCGCTGCCAGGGACTCTGTCCGGTCTGTGGGCAGAACCGGAATCTCCGGTCCTGCGGTTGCCAGGAGCAACGTCCGGAGTCGCCTTTCGCGGCGCTCAAACAGAGATTAGAGAAGGACCAGCGCACAGAGAAACGATCCCAGTGAGCCGTCGGAAGTCTTGTTCAGTATCCTGCAAGAGGACACCATGCCAAATCCAAAACATCGACATTCAAAATCGCGGCGTGACATGCGGCGGGCCCAGAAGAAGCTGACGCCTCCCGGGCTGGCGGTGTGTCCGCAGTGTCACGAGCCGAAGCTTCCCCACTATACCTGCCTCAATTGTGGCACCTACAAGGGACAAGCGGTCATTCAGGTTGAGGAAGCCTAGTCCTTTGCAGATGGTTCCCCACGGCGGAGCCGAGGCTCTCGCCGTCAGGTTTCTCACGCGCGCTGACAGGATTGTGGCGCCTTGCCGATATCGTCTCCTATGAAGATCGCGGTCGATGCGATGGGTGGGGATCATGGTCCCGGTCCCATCGTGGAAGGGGCGGCTCAGGCCGTCAAGGAACTGGACGTGCACGTGGTGCTGGTGGGAGACCGGCAGCAGCTCACGGAGCAGGTGGCCCGGTTTCCGCGTGCCGACGGTCGGCTGACGGTGGCGCATGCCCCGCAAGTGGTGGAGATGCACGAGTCTCCCGCTCAGGTGGCGCGCAAGAAGCGGGATTCCTCAGTCTGGATCGCCAACGAACTCGTGAAATCCGGAGACGCGCAGGCTGTCGTCAGTGCCGGGAATACCGGGGCCAGCATGGTAGCCGCGTTCTTTGTCCTTGAAGTCATCAAGGGGGTGGAACGGCCTGCGATCGCCACGACCCTTCCGACGCTCACCGGCAGCGCGATCATGCTGGACGTAGGCGCCAACGTTGATTGCAACGCGCAGCACCTCTACCAGTTCGGCATCATGGGCAACGAGTACGGCAAGTGCGTGTTCGGTAAGCCGAACCCGCGTGTGGGCCTCTTGAGCATCGGAGAAGAAGATTCGAAGGGCAACGAAGTCACCAAGGAAGCGCTCAAGCTCTTGAAGGCCAGACCGATCAACTTCATCGGAAATGTGGAGGGACGGGACGTCTACAGCGGCGGGGCCGATGTGATCGTGTGCGACGGCTTTATCGGCAACGTGGCGCTGAAGATTTCCGAAGGGCTCGCGGATACCATCAAGAAGATGCTCATGAAAGAAATTGCGGCGTCGGCGCTCGGGAAGCTCTCCTACCTGTTTCTCGCCGGGCCGCTGTTGCGCCTGAAACGGCGGACCGACTACGCCGAGTTCGGCGGAGCCCCGCTGCTCGGGGTGAACGGGGTGAGCATCATCTGCCACGGCCGCTCGTCCTCCAAAGCGATCAAGAACGCGATCAAACGCGCGAAGGACCTGGCCGAGCGCCGGCTGCACGAGCTGATCCGGCAGGACATTGAGGAGAGCCTTGCCGCCTCCCGGGGGGCCAAAGGAGAAGCGTCCGCGTGAGATCCCGCATTGTGGGCACCGGGTCCTATGTGCCGCCACGGGTCTTGACCAATGCGGATCTCGAACGCATGGTGGAGACCTCCGACGAGTGGATCGTGAAGCGGACCGGCATCAAAGAACGCCGCGTGGCCTCGCCGGGCGAAGCCTGTTCCGACCTTGGCGTGAGGGCGGCGGAACGGGCGCTGGAGGCGGCGGGTGTTCCGGCCGGCGATCTCGACTTTATTCTGATGGCGACTTGTACCGGTGATGCGCCGCTCCCGTCGACGGCCTGCCTGGTGCAGCATCGCTTGGGGGCCACCCGCGCAGCGGCCTGCGACGTCTCGGCGGCCTGCTGCGGGTTTGTGTATGCGCTGGCCGTAGGCGACTCGTTCATTCGAACCGGCGCACAGCACGTCCTCGTCATCGGAAGTGAGGTGATGTCGGCGATCACCGATTGGACGGACCGCGGGACCTGCATTCTGTTTGGCGACGGGGCCGGCGCCGTGGTGCTGAGCGCGACCGATGAGGACCGGGGGATTCTCTCGTCTCATCTGCATTCGGACGGCAGCCTGGGTGATCTGATATGCGTACCGGGCGGCGGCTCACGCATGCCGCCCTCCGAAAAGGTCGTGGCCGAACGGATGCAGTACATCAAGATGAAGGGCAATGAAACCTACGAGGTGGCCGTCAAGACGCTCGTGCGGTCGGCGAAGGAGGCACTGGAGCACAACAAGTTGTCGGTCGGCGAAATCGACCTCTACGTGCCGCACCAGGCCAACTTGCGCATCATCAAAGCCGTGGCGCACCGGCTGGGCTTGCCCATGGAAAAGATCGTCCTGAACATCGATCGGTACGGGAATACGTCGGCGGCTTCCATTCCCCTGGCCCTCGATGAGGCGGTGCGCGCGGGACGTCTGCAGGAGGGGGCGACGGTGCTGCTGAGCGCGTTCGGAAGCGGACTCACGTGGGCGTCATCGGTGGTGAGATGGTAGGAAAGCAGTGATGTGTGATGAGTGATGTGTGATGGCCGGGGAGGAGGCAGTCCTCCCTCTTTGAACCGATCACTCATCACTGATCACTTATCACTCGGAGGTGCAGCAGTGGCCGACAATAGACCATTGGATGGTGAATGGGCCCTGATCCTCGGCGCGTCGAGCGGGTTCGGCGAGGCCACCGCCCTGGAACTGGCCTCCCTGGGCATGAATATCTTCGGCGTGCATCTGGATCGCAAGGCGACGCAGGCGAATGCCGACCGCATTGTGAGCGAGATCAAGGCGAAGGGCCGGGAGGCCGTCTTCATCAATGCGAATGCCGCGGCTGAAGAGACACGTCAAGAGGTGCTCGATGCCATTCAGGCCCGTCTCAAAGACAGTCACAGCTCGAGCCGGGTGCGCGTGTTGTTGCACTCGCTGGCCTTCGGGACTCTGAAACCCTATATTGCGCCCTCGCCCGGAGACACGATTGCGAAGCCGCAAATGGACATGACGTTGGAAGTGATGGCCCACAGTCTGGTGTACTGGACGCAAGACCTCGTGGCCCGGGGCCTTATGGGGAAGGGCGGTCGGATCTATGCGATGACCAGCGCAGGGGGGGCCAGAGTCTGGAAGACCTACGGAGCGGTCTCGGCGGCCAAGGCGGCGTTGGAGTCGCATATTCGTCAGCTCACCCTGGAACTGGCTCCGCTGGGGATCACCGCAAACGCCATCATGGCAGGCGTGACCGATACCCCCGCGTTGCGGAAGATTCCCGGGTCCGACGAGATGATCGCCATGGCCAAGCGCAAGAATCCATCCGGGAGGCTCACGACGACGCAAGACGTCGCCGAGGCCATCGGCTTGCTCAGCCTTCCGAAGGCGCAGTGGATCACCGGCAATGTGTTGTGCGTCGACGGCGGGGAATTTATTGTGGACTAGGGCCATCCGGGCATTCAGCGATCAGTGTTCGGCTCTCAGACCAGGAGATCAAAACTTCGAGCCAACGGCTGCGAGCTAGGGGCTGACGATCCCGGACCTTTTCAAGTTGACATTGGAAAGTAATTCCTCCATATCATACGCCGCGATGGGGATTGGGTTTGTGTTTCCCGGCCAAGGGTCTCAATCAGTCGGGATGGGTCGTGCGTTCTACGATGCAGTGCCGTCGGCGCGGACGGTGTACGAGCAGGCCTCGCGCGTCCTGGGTTACGATGCGGCGGCCTTGTGTTTTGAGGGGCCGGCCGAACGACTCAACCGGACCGAATTCACTCAACCGGCTCTGCTGGTGGCGAGTATTGCTGCTCTGCGGGCCCTCGAACCATCGGGACTCCGCCCGGTGGCGGTCGCGGGTCACAGCCTGGGTGAGTACTCGGCCCTCGTGGCGGCCGGCGGTTGTTCCTTTGAAGCGGCCGTCTCGCTGGTCCAAAAACGCGGGCGATATATGTCGGAGGCGGTGCTTCCGGGCAGCGGACTGGTTGCGGCGGTCCTCGGCGCCGGCCCGGAAGTCGTCCAGGAGGTGTGCCGGGAAGCCTCTTCGGTCGGCGTCGTGAAGCCGGCGAACTTCAATGCTCCCGGCCAGATCGTCATCGCCGGTGAGAAGACGGCGGTCGAGCGGGCGATGCAGTTGCTGAAGGCTAGAGGCGGCCACAAGGTGATCCCGCTCCCTGTCAGCGTGCCGGTGCATACGCCCCTAATGCAATCGGCTGCAGACCGGCTGGCCAAAGATATCGACGCGACGAATGGGCAGGACCTGGCGGTGCCTCTGATCAATAATGCCGAGGCCACAGCGTTGCGCACGTGGCCCGAGGTGAAGGGGTCGTTGGTGCGGCAACTGCCGGCTTCTGTCCTGTGGGAAGATTCGATGAAGGCCATGAGCGGACTCGGTGTCCGTACGTTTATTGAAATCGGCCCTGGAACGGTTCTCTCCGGTTTGATCCGGCGGATCATCCCGGGGTCCGTCACGTTGAATGTGAATGATCCCAAGTCGCTGGATGCGACGATGAAGGCGTTGGACGTGAAATGTGAGGCGTGAAACTTGCGACCTCAGGGAAGATGAGAGCATGACCGATCGAGCCACCATGTCATTGGAAGGTAAAACCGCGATCGTCACCGGCGCAGCGCAAGGTATCGGTCGGGTCATTGCGGAAACCCTGGCGGCGGCCGGCGCCGACATCGTTGTGGCCGACCTGGATCCAGGACGCTCGCAAGACACGGTCGACGGGATCAAGAAGCTCGGCCGGCGCGTCGTGAACGCGAAGGTCAACGTGGCCGACTGGAACGACGTCAAAAAGCTGGCCGACGATGTGCTCAAAGAATGGGGACAGATCGATATTCTGGTCAACAATGCGGGCATTACCCGCGACGGGCTGCTCATCCGGATGAAAGAGGAAGACTGGCTGGCCGTCCTCCAGGTCAATCTCACGGGCACGTTCTACTGCATCAAGGCGGTGCTGCCGGCCATGTCCAAGAAACGGTCCGGCCGGATCGTCAACATTGCGTCGGTCGTCGGGGTGACGGGCAATGCCGGCCAGGCGAACTACTCGGCGTCGAAAGCGGGCGTGATCGGACTGACGAAGACGGTGGCGCGGGAGTATGCCAGCCGCTCGATCACCGTCAATGCGGTTGCGCCCGGGTTCATCGACACGGCGATGACCAAGGCCCTGGACGCGGAAGTCCGGGACTCCTTGCAAAATCAGATTCCGCTGGGCAGACTGGGGACGGCGGCGGACGTTGCAGGGGCCGTCCGGTTCCTGGTGTCGGCCGACGCAGGTTACATTACAGGGCATGTCGTGCACGTGAACGGCGGCATGTACATGGCGTAATCCACCATTGGCGCGGAGGTAAGGCGTATGGGGGGGGAGGTGGGCAAAGGAATGGCGACCGAGAAAGTGGAACAACGAATCAAGAAAATTATCGCCGAGAATCTTGACGTCGAGGACGATGAGGTGACCAACGAGGCATCCTTTGTGGACGACCTCGGTGCCGACTCGCTCGACACCGTCGAGTTGGTCATGGCGTTCGAGGAAGAGTTCGGGATCGAGATCCCGGACGAGGATGCCGAAAAAATTCTCACCGTCGGCAAGGCGATCGACTATATTAAAGAAAAGATGTAACCAGGATTGCTGGACGCGCGGGACGACATGGTGGAGCGGACGAAGCGTCGGGTAGTGGTGACGGGCTTGGGTGCCGTCACGCCTCTGGGCATCGGAGTCGAGAAGACCTGGAAGGCTCTGTGCGCAGGCGAATCCGGCATCGGCCGAATCACTCGGTTTGATCCGACCGGGTACGATGCGCAGATTGCCGGCGAGGTGAAAGACTTTGATCCGACCCGGTTCATCGAAAAAAAAGACATCAAGAAAATGGATGCCTTTATCCAGTACGCCGTGGCCGCGGGCCAGATGGCGGTGGATGATGCGGCGCTGAAGGTCGCGCCGGAAGAATCGACCCGAGTCGGCGTCTACATCGGCTCCGGCATCGGCGGCCTGGGGTCCATCGAGCACTACCACACCGTGCTCAAAGAGAAGGGGCCCGGCCGGGTCTCCCCATTCTTCATTCCCATGACCATCATCAATCTGGCCTCCGGCCAAGTGGCCATCCGCTTGGGCGCCAAGGGCCCGAATTCCTGCGCCGTGACCGCTTGCGCCACGGGCAACCACTGCATCGGCGATGCCTTTCGGATCATCGGACGCAGCGAAGCGGACGTGATGATCGCCGGAGGCGCGGAAGCCGCCATCACGCCCCTGGGCGTCGCCGGGTTCGCCTCGGCGAAAGCCCTCTCGTTCAGAAATAATGAGCCGACCAAGGCCAGCCGGCCGTTCGACAGGGATCGGGACGGCTTCGTGCTCGGCGAAGGAGCGGGCGTCGTGGTGTTGGAAGAGCTGGAACATGCCCGGCGCCGCGGCGCCCGTATCTATTGTGAAGTCATCGGCTATGGGATGAATGCCGACGCCTATCACATTACCGCGCCCTCCGAAGAAGGCGAAGGGGCGGTGCGATGCATGGAATTGGCGCTGGCGGATTCCGGTGTGTCGAAAGACCATGTCGGCTACATCAATGCCCACGGCACCTCGACGATGGCGGACACGATCGAGACCAAAGCCATCAAGCAGGTCTTCGGCGCGCGAGCCGCCCGCATTCCCGTGAGTTCCACGAAGTCCATGACCGGCCATTTGCTCGGTGCGGCGGGCGGCATCGAAGCCGTCTTCAGTATCCTCGCGATCCACGACGGGATCCTGCCTCCGACCATCAACCTCGACAATCCGGACCCGGACTGTGATCTCGATTACGTGCCGCACAAGGCCCGCGCGTCCAAGCCGGGGGTCGTCCTCTCCAACTCATTCGGGTTCGGGGGCGTGAACGCCTGTCTCTTGTTCCGCCGCTTCGATTCCTAGACATCGCGTCGTCTCGATTGGTATCCTTCTTCCATGGCACAGGCTGAATGGGAAGTCGGGATGCGGGAGGCGGCACACGCCTTCGGCTACACCTTCGTGGATGCCCGGTTCCTCGACGCAGCCCTCACCCACAAGTCGTACATCAACGAGTTGCGAGAACGGACCGGCTCGCACAATGAACGGCTTGAGTTCCTCGGCGATGCGGTGCTCTCCCTGGTCATCAGTGAGCACCTGGCTGCCGCCTTTCCCGGTTCCCCCGAAGGGGTGCTCTCGAAGCTCAAAGCGGCTCTGGTCAGCGAGCCCTCGCTGGCGGGCGCAGCCCGGCGTCTTCATCTGGGACAGCGCCTGCGCCTGGGGCGCGGGGAGGAGCTGACCGGCGGGCGGGACAAACCGTCCCTGCTGGCCAACGCGCTGGAAGCGGTGATCGCGGCCATCTATCTGGACGGAGGGTTGGCCGCGGCACAAACCTTCACGCGGCGGGCGCTCGCGGAGGAGTTGCGGGCCGTCGAAAACAGGCCGGTCAGCCAGGACTACAAGACACAATGTCAGGAGTGGTGCCAGAGGCAATTCGAATCGTTGCCGCAGTACGTGACCGTGCGGGAAAGCGGGCCGGATCATCAAAAACAATTCGAGGTGCACGTGTTGATCGGCGGGGACGTGTTGGGCATCGGGACGGTATCGAGTAAGAAGGGGGCAGAGCAGCGGGCGGCCCGAGAGGCCCTGTTAAAGGCCGGTGAGAGCGACCGGTTGGGTGAGGTGAGGGCGCCGCGGCGACCGGTCCCACGTGGAGCGTAAGTCAACGAATCACCGTATCACAGAGGAGGAGGCGGGGAATGGACAGACAAAGGATCGTGAAGATGGTGGCGGGAGTGCTCGGAGTGGCGGTGCTTGCCTGTGGTGTCGTGATCGGTGTGAGCGTCGCGGCGGACAAGCCGTCGGGGAAAGCCGCGCCGCACGCCATCATCAAGACAAAGTTCGGAGAAATCGACGTGAAGTTCTTTCCGGACGTGGCGCCGGGCCATGTGGAGAATTTCGTCAAATTGGCGAAGTCAGGATTTTACAACGGGACGATTTTCCATCGGGTGATTCCGGGCTTCATGATCCAGGGCGGCGATCCGAATACGAAGAATCCGTCCAAGAAGGCGGAGTTCGGCAGCGGCGGCCCCGGCTACACGATCAAGGCGGAGTTCAACGACCAGCCGCACAAGAGAGGGATTCTCTCCATGGCCCGCACGAACGATCCGGACAGCGCGGGCTCGCAGTTCTTCATTTGCGTGGAGAATTCATCGTTCCTGGACGGGAAGTATACGGCGTTCGGGGAGGTGGTGAAGGGGATGGGGGTGGCGGACAAGATCGTGAACGCCCCGCGCGATCCCCGCGACAATCCGCTGGATCGCATTGAGATGACGGTGACGATCGTCGAGTGAGCGTCCGCGGGAATCGTCATGGAAGCCAGAATTCTCATCGTCGACGACGATCCTGACATCCTGCTCGGTTTGCAGAATCGTCTGCGCTGGCTCGGGCACGATGTCAGCACCGCGGAAGACGGCGAGCGGGCGTACGAACTGATCCAACAAGACAAGCCGGATCTGGTGTTGTTGGATGTGGAAATGCCAAGGCTCAACGGCCTTGAGGTCCTCAAACGTGTGGCCGACAACCAGCCACGCGTGGAAGGCGCCGACGCCGGCGGGAATGGGCTCACACCCGTGATGGTGGTCATGACGGCCTTCGGCACGGTGGCCCGGGCGGTCGAGGCCATGCGCCTGGGCGCCTTTGACTTCATCACCAAGCCGTTTGATGCCGATCGGCTGGCCGTCGTCATTGAGAAGGCCCTGGCCCATAGGGTGCTGCAGCGGCGGGTCGCGGAGCTGCGCGGCGAGGTCGAGCGTCGCTACGAGAAGATCGTGGGGAACAGTGCGCGGATGGACGCCGTTGTCACGATGGCCAGGAAGGCCGCGGCTTCCGACATTACGGTCTTGTTGCTGGGCGAAACGGGAACGGGCAAGGAAGTCATCGCCCGGCACATCCATCGGTGGAGTGCGAGGGCGGAGAAGCCGTTCATGGTCATCAATTGCGCCGCCCTGCCGGAAACGCTTCTCGAGAACGAGCTGTTCGGCCATGAGAAGGGCGCGTTTACGGGAGCCGTTCAACGGGAGCCCGGGAAGATCGAAGCGGCGGAAGGCGGCACGGTCTTTCTGGATGAAATCGGGGATTTACCCCTGGCCTTACAGGCTCGGCTGCTGCGCGTGCTCCAAGATCAGGAGTTCCACCGGGTCGGCGGGACCAAGACGATCCGCGCCAACGTCCGCTTCCTGTCTGCGACCAACAAGGATCTCAAGCAGGCCGTCCTTCGTGGGAGTTTCCGCGAAGATCTCTATTTCCGCATCAACGTCTGAAGCATCGCGATGCCCCCCCTCCGCGAGCGCATGGAGGACCTGCCGGTGCTCGTCGACTGGTTCCTCACGCAGAGCGCGCGGACCGCCAGCAAGCGGGACGTCCGCGTGAGCGACGAAGCCATGGAGCGTTTGAAGCAATACCATTGGCCCGGAAACATCCGGGAATTGGAAAACGTGTTGGCGCGGGCCATGGTGCTCTGCGCCAAGGAGGAGATCGAGCCGGACCACTTGGGGATATTATGGGCCTCACCGGAGCAAGGACTTACGAGCGAACCGTCGAGCCAACGACCGGTTGGATTGCGGCCATACCATGAGGCCATGGAATGGCACAGTCGGCGGGTGTTGGTGGAGGCGCTGCGCCGCGCCGGATGGAATCAAACAAAAGCCGCCGAGGCCCTAGGCCTCCAACGAACCTACCTCACCAAGCTGCTCAGGCAGAAAGGCATCACTGGGAGACCGTCCCAGGATGAGCCGAAAGAATAGGGCTCATGCCTCTGGAGCGTGCGGCGCCGGCTGATGCTACCTCACCCCGGCCGTCTGCTCGGACCCCTTCCACACGGGGATGGTAAAGGTAAAACAACTCCCCTTGCCGGGCTGGCTGTCCACCCACAAACGGCCACGATGCAACTCCACCAGATGCTTCGCGATGGTGAGACCCAATCCCGTGCCGCGCGTCGGCGTGGGGGTGGTGGGAGAGCGATAGAACGGTTGGAAGATTTTTTCCGCTTCCGCGGTGGGCACACCGCACCCTGAATCGTGCACGGAAATCGTCACGTAGCCGTCCTCGCCTCGCGCCGCCTTCACGCCGATGGAGCCGGCCTCCGGCGAGAACTTCACGGCATTATGCAGCAAGTTGGTCAGGATCTGGTGCATCTTGTCGGTATCCCCGGACACGGGCGGCAAGTCTCGCGGGACGTCCACGCCGATCGAGACGCGCTTCTGGCCGGCTAAGCCTTTGATGGTCGCGACGATATGATCCACGGTGGACGGCACATCCACTGGGCGCAGGGTCACGGTCATCTGGCCCAGCTCGATGCGGGAGAGGTCCAGCAATTCCTCCATGAGGTGATGCAGCCGCTCCAAATTGACGTGTACGCGCGTGAGCACCTGGCTTTGATCCGAGGTCAATGGCCCATCCACGCCGAGGAGCAGATTGTCGAGGTGGACTTTCATGGAGGTGAGCGAGGTGCGGAGCTCATGGGACGCCGTGGAGACGAAGAGCGATTTGCGCTGATCGAGTTCCTTCAGCTTGGCATTCGCGGCCTGCAGCTCGTCGGTCCGGGTGGCCACGCGGGCCTCGAGCGTGTTGGTCAGTTCTTTCAAGTCGGCTTCCCGCGCATGCAGCGAGTTGGTCATGTCCCCGAACACACGTGTCAGCTCGCCGATCTCATCTGAGGTCGTCGGCGGCAGAGGAGCCGAGAAGTCTCCGGTGGCCACGCGCTTGGCCACGCCCGCCAGTGCCTGAAGCGGGGCGGTCATGCGATGAGCGATGACCATCATCACGACCAGGCCGGCGAGAATCACCAGACCGGTGATCAACACGGCATGCCAGAGCAACGTCCGCAGCATGGTCTGGAGCTGGATCGTGGCGAGGCCGACTTGCACAAAGCCGATGGCGGGCATGGCTGGCTCAGGGTGATCGATCGCACTCTCTCGCGTCTCCTCGATGGTGAGGTCCAGCGAAGGGTCGTGCGACGAGGAGATCGGCGCACGCCTGATGGGAGTCGACTCCTCGTAATACAGGGGAACATCCTGGCCGGAGAGCAGCGTGACCAGCCCGCCGAGGCCGAATGCCCCGATCGATGTGATCTGTGGCCCCCCGGACTCAAGAGAAAGGGCGGTCACTAATGGATCGGCCGATGCGCGCGCCTCAGTTGAGATGATCACATAGGCCACTTGGTCGAGGGCGAGCACGTCTTGGGCCAGCTTTGTGAGCTGCGTGGTATCGCCGACCAACGCGCTGTATCGGCTCGTGGTGGCCAATTGGCGAGCGAGCAGGCTTCCGCTTTGCAGGAGCGCCGCGGTCGCCGCAGCGACCTGTCGCTGGAGAAAGTGCCAGCTCAGCCCCGAACAGGCGAGCGTTAGCACCAGGGTCGTGAACAAGACAAGTTTCGAGCGAAGAGGAAAAGTCGGGCGAGAGTGGCGCGGTGGTGCGCTGAGGTTCATTGTGAGGAAAAAGAACCGAGCCTGCTAGGGAATTACGTCGTCGAGTTTCTGCGTCTTCGCCACGGCGCCGGAGCCGTAGAGCACGGTGGCCAGCCGAAGCACATCGGCCGAGGGCGTCAGCCCCAAATACTCAGCGGTGTGGAGATTCAGCGCCAACTGCGCGCGTTCGGGCTCGATCAGGGGCCTGCCCGGCACGGAGTCCCCGCGCAACTTCGCGCCGGTAACTCGCCCGGCCTGTTGCCCCACTTCCCAGGCGTTGACCACAAGGCCCCCGAGGGCTCCTTGCTGCACGAGGGTGGAGGAGAAGGCGATCAACGGCACCTTGGCGTCGAGCGTCGTCTGCAGCAAGAACGGAATCGAGGATTCTGTCACCACTGTCTGATCCTGAATCAGCCAGAGCCCTTGCACTTTGGGCAGCAGGCTGCGCAGCGCAGAGGGCACCTCCTCGCGGGCATGCACCGGGACCGCCAGCAAGTCGAGTCTCTGCTGAGAGGCAAGACGTCGGGCCTCTGCTACGAAAGGCCCGCTCTTGTCCTCGTCATAGAGAAGACCAATGCGCCGGCTGTCCGGCAGCAACGAACGGATGGCCTGGAGTTGGCGCTCGACCGGCACCTTCATCAAGATGCCCGTCATGTTTGCAGTCGGCAAGCCGTGCGACTCGGGATTCAGAACCAGACAGAACACGACCGGGGTGTCGAGAATCTCCAGCTTCGCGGCCATGGCGGCCTTGAGCCCAACCGCAAACACGAGATCGGGCGGGGAGGCACGGAGCGTCTTGCCGAGCTCGCGTCCGCGGGCCACGCTGCCCCCAAGGCTGTATTCTTTGATCGTCGTGCGTGGCGGGAGGGCGCTGCGAAAGCCCTGCACCGCCTCGTCATAGTAGCCGATGTCGGAAGATTTCAGTATTGTGATCTCAGCCGCCATGGTCCAGGGGGCCGGCCCGAGACACAGGATTAGGGCGACCATCAGGACCCATCCGTGTTGTATCAATCGTCCCTGCTTCATAACAGTATCCTATTCCTGCCTCCCGTCCGAGGGCAAGTCGCGGTCGATCATGGTTTGTCTTTGTTCCCCCTGACCCTCCCCTCTCCCCTGTGGGGAGAGGGCTGGGGTGAGGGGCATGCTACGCTCCTCGTTCAGAAGCCATACGCCATCACCTCTTGAATGCGCTACCCCCTGCCTTGACTCTGTCCGACAGATCAGCGTATTTTGTCAGACAGAAGGAGGACCGATGGCCCTTGTCCAAGTGTCTGCCAGATTGAATCCGGCCAAGCTCAAGCAAGCCAAGCGGGCGCTCCGTACCAAGACGACCAGCGAGACCCTTCAACGGGCGCTCGACTTGGTGACGGAGAAGGCGTCCCACGACTGGGTGGTCCAGCGCTACAGCGGTGTCGGAAAGCCGGATGCCTTCCAAGAAGACTAGGTTCGCCGTCCTCGATACCTCCGTCTACATTGAGAACTTCCGCACGGGTCGCTTCGCCGTCCAGATCCTCAAGTCTCCATACGTGATCCGGTGCTCTGCGGTGGTGCTCCATGAATTGCTGCGTGGCGCACGGCCTGGCCTCGAACGGCGGTTTGTGATCGATCTGATGAATCGGTGCCAGATCATCACGCCGACCGAAACGCACTGGATCCAAGCGGCTGAGATTCTCAACGCCATGCGACACCGCAGGCATTACGGCGTACAGAAGCTCCGTGAGTTGACGGCGGATGTGCTCATCGCCCTCTCTGCCCGCAGCATCGGGGCCTGTCTGATCACCTGTAATGGCGAGGACTTCCAGGCGATTCGTTGGCACCTTGCTTTTCAGCTCCTCTGCTGGCAATAGGCTCATCCAATCCTCTCCTCGTCGCGCTTTTCTCGCCCGTCGCGCCCGTCCCGCTTATCTCGCCTCGTCTTCGAGTCCCTCGAACCCCGTCTGCTCCTATCTGCCGCACTGACCGCTCCGGCGTTCGAGACGGTGGTCACTGGTCACTTGTAACTGGGCGCGGAGCCAGTAGCGAGTAGCGAGCAGCCGGCGGTGAGTCAATCCGAGCTATCGGCTATTCGCCATCAGCTCATTCACCGTTCATCGTTCAGCACTCATCGTTCATCCTTCAGCCTTCATCCTTCAAAATTTCAGCGTCACCCACCCCATCACCCGGCTGCCGATCTCGTCGCCGAGCGGATACTCCCGGTGCTTGTCGTTCAGCGCGTTGAAAGCCGACACGGCGAACTCCGCCTTGTCCTGCCAGAACCGATAGCCGGCGCGTACATTCAGCAAGCTGTAGCTGCCGACACGCTCGCTGGGAATGGTGGACCCCGGCGGGAAAAACGCACCGAGCTGCGTGAAGGCATCAGCGATCGGTTGCGTACTGGCCCCGACGTAATGGTACAGCAGTTCGGCGTTCACGCCGTTCGCCCAGGCGCCGCGCAGTCCCGCGTTCCATTTGAACCGGGGCATACCGCGACGGCTGAATCCCGTGAAGGATTGTCCGAACTCTTGATACGAATAATTGGCGAAGGCCGAGAGCCAGGAGGTGGCGAGGTATTCCGCACCCGCTTCACCGCCGTACACGTCCGCCAGGCCGGTGTTGATGATCGTCGTGGGATCGGTCGGCGCCGGCCCGGTGGCCCGCACTTGCTGGAGATCGGAAATATGGTTGAAAAACAGATCGGTTCGCACGCGCAGGCGGTGTCGGAGAAACCAGCCCTGGTAGCCGGCTTCATAGGAGACAATCCGTTCCGGCTGCAATCCGTTGGACCCCAAGACAGGCGTCGTGAACGAAAATCCCGGCAGGGAGATCCGGGCCTGAACGTTGAGCGCTTCTTCATTGATGGTCGGGGGACGGTAGGCCACGGAGGCCGACAGACGGAAGGTATGACCTTCCGCGGGAGTGTAGATAGCCGCCACTCGTGGGCTGAGCGTGGGGTTGACGAAGGTGTCGAGATCATATCGGAAACCGGCGACGACGCTGAATGAGGGCAACGCTCGCCATTCGGCCTGGGTAAAGAGTCCCAAGCGATCTTCACTCGTATGTTGGGTGGTGAAATTGCTCGAAGACAAATTCCGCCGATAGTTGGCGCCGGACGTGAGAGTCAAAGTCTCGAGTAGGCGCAGGACATAGCTGGCTTCAAGATTGTACGTATTCAGCGCCAACCGGTTGGTCTGGTTCCCGTTGGGATCGGTCACGCGTTCGAGCGTGTTTAGTGGGGAGTAGATGCTGTTCAGACTGTTGGTATATAGTCCATTCCACCATCCACGAATCGACAAGTCGGCCCGGTCATAGACAAACGAGAGATAGGTCTTGAGGGGTTTATCCGATTGGAATCCGCCGGCCGTATCGGGGCCATCGTAGGGTTTTGAGCCCACCACGCCTCCCGCGACCTGAAGCTTTGAGTGGTCCGACCATGTGTACTCCGTCTGCGCGTTCACCTTTATCGCGTTAAACGCTTGGGCGTCCCGGTTGCGCCACTGCTGATTTTGATCATGGCCGATCGAGAATCGGTAACCGAAATTGCCCTTCACTCCCGCGTGGATCGCCGCGCTGGTCAAGGTGCCGAGTTCTCCACCCCCAAACTGAAGCGTGGTGCCCTTCATCTCCTCCGGTGACTTGGTGATGATGTTGACGACCCCATCAAACGCATTGAAGCCGTAGACCGCCGACGCGGGGCCCTTCAGCACTTCGATCCGTTTGATCTCTGGGAGGGTCACCGGCAGCAACTTCCAGAACACCACGCCCGCCTGGTCGATATAAATTGAGCGGCCATCGACCATCACCAACAGTTTGTTCGCCGTGAGTTGATTGTCACCCCGCACGCTCACGTTAAAGTCAGCGCCGGTGGTCTGCATCACCTCAACGCCGGGGATCCGGCGAAGGATGGTCGGAATATCCGTCGCGCCGGAGTGTCGGATGTCTTCGTCCGTGATCACGTACACGTTCGACGGGGCCTCGGAGATGGGCTGCTCGTGCCGGACCGCGATGGAGACGGTTTCTTCTCTCAAGTACAGCGCCTCCTGCCGCACGTGTTCCGCCAAGAGGGACGATGAGGAACGGAACGCCGGGGGTGACTCTTCTGAGAAGCAAACTCCGCTCCAAATCAAGGGAAGCAGGAGGAACAGCCACCAGGCAGGCAGAGGAGGGCGAAGGCGAGACAGCCGGCGAAGAATCATCCAGGCAACCTGCATGGTTGACAAAGCGATGAACGATAGAGGCGCGGCAATCGCCAGTCAAGGGAATAAGGAGCGGCATGGCCCGATAGAATCAAAACCGATTCAGCATGAATCAATAGTGATTCACCCAATGAGATACACCAGTAGAGCGACGGCTGGGTATCTGGTCAGCAGAAATGGTTTCATTCTGTGGTGATCTCATTGATTTCATGGATCTTTACAGATTCTGGACGAAAACCCCATCAGAAGCGTCCCCAGACCTCGCCGAGCACGGAGTTTGCTGAGTGAAGAGGAAGGTCCGTGCCGGACTGATTGATTGAGTCGGCAAAACCGTGTGCTGATCTGAAGCCAGAGGGTGACCGTGGGAGATCCGCTGTTCCTGACGAAGCTGCGGGTGTTCTTGTACGGCTGGCGGGTGCGTTGGGCGGCTTCTGTCAGGTGTCGGGGTGACGCCACCCCTGTCCCCATGAGTAGTCTTAGAGGGCCGGGCGGTCAGCTTGCTGGTCGCCTGTGATCCCGGTCACATCCATGAATCTGTGGAACAGATAGAATCCACGACCTCCCGCTTGTGTCGCCTAGAAGGGGAACCTACAGATGAGCCTGGCTGAACTCTTCTACGCCAAACAATCGCAGCGCTCCTGGTGGTCGCGCTTCCGGTCCCGCCGCAGGTCAAAGAGCTCATCGCGCATCACCCATCACGGATCACGCGTCACGTCTTCCTTCCTATTAGAGCCCCTCGAACCGCGGCTCTTGTTATCGGCCGCTCCAGCACAAGCGCTACTTCCGGAAGGCGCCGCACTAGGCCTGTCGGAGGGGGGCAGCATCATGGGGGAGAGCAATCCTTCACAGAACCCTTCATCAGGTAGCAGCGCCGTCTCTCCCGCTAACGGTAACTTAGTAACCCTCGACGCAGACGTCCTCCGGCCGACGGTCATCGCGACCTCAATTCCCGCAGGGTGCACATATCCAGCCGGGGGATTCGTTCACACTTACGGTCAAATTCAGCGAAGCCCTGGCCACGGATGGATTAGGGCCGGAAGACGTGGTGTACAACGGGTCGGTTGGGCCGGACCCTACGCTCCTCTATCATCCGGACACGAACTCCGTTGAGATCGGTTTTCTAGATTCCTTCTCGCCCGGGGCGTATCAACTCCGCTTCCAAAGCACCGATCAAGGCTTCCGCGATCTCAGCGGCAACCGGTTGGATGGATTCCCTGGCGATCCGCTCCCGTCAGGGAACGGGGTCGAGGACGGCAATGATGACTTTGCCCTGAATTTCATCATCAGCTCTTTCATCAATAGCTTTGAGCCCGTTGCTCCCGCTGGCTCGCTGATCTATGAGCAGACAGCTATCGGCTATCTAGACTACTCAGACATTGATTACTGGTTCGTCAATCTCCATGCAGGACAGACACTTGGTGTCACCTTTGAAGGTGAGTCGGTCTATGGCGCGACCGTTTATACCTATGACTTCGGAGGGAATTATACCCCCCTGGGCCCCCATCCTATCTCAGCATCCGCAGATGGTTCCTACCTAGTTGGAGTGACCAATGCGGTCGGTCCTTATCAACTCCATCTGTTCCTGAACAGTGCCGTTGATGTTGACGGGTTTCTCGGTACATTCGGAGACAATGGTGACTTGCCTCAAGCCCAAGATCTCGACCCGAGCTTCATTTCGCTTGGTGGTTCAGCCAGCCGAGGGGCGGTCCAAGGAAACCAACATTACGGTGAAACAATCATCACGTCAGAAGACTTCGAACAGCCGGTGGGGGCGTGGTGGACATTGCTCTCAGACAGTCCCTCGGCGGTTGTAGATCAAGGAGGAACGGCTGTCTTCGGCGCTGCGAGTCTGCGCATGGATGGGGATCCGTCGCACTTAGGCGTCGATGCTCCGGCTGCCCTGAATGAGGCCATTTGGTCCGTGGACCTCTCGGGACTCGCCAACAGCAGCGTCTACATGGACTTCTTTATGGCTGCGAATGACGAGGCGCAACAATTCCAAGGAGACTTCAACGGTTCATTCGCTGCGGATGGAGTTGCTATCAGTACTGACGGGATTACTTGGCATCCAATCTTCCAGGCGCCCACCTACTTCGACGAGGCGTTGGCGTTTGCATCCTATTTTATCGACCTGGGCTCTGCGGCATCGAATGTAGGAATCCCGCTGGGGCCCGACTTTTTGATCAAGTTCCAGCAGTACAGCACGCCTTCTGATGCCGGTCGAGTCCGACAGTTTGACGATATCCGGATCGCGACTTTCTCCAATGATTCAGCAGACTCGTACCGGTTCTCACTGCAGGCGGGAGACTCCGCGTCGATCGCCTATGAGGGGGCAGGGGTCAATGCACAGGTAAACCTCTATGACGAGGCCACCCAGTTGCTGACCACGGGGCTGGCGGGGGCTACGAACTATGACCAGAGCATTCGTAACTTCGTCGCTCCCGCCACAGGCACCTTCTACGTCCAAATTTCAGGCGACGCAGGTCCTTATAGCCTGGTCGTCACGCGCAATGCCGACTTTGAGCGGGAGCCAAATTCGGAAGCCCCGCAGGCGCAGGATATCAGCCTGACGAAACGGGTCCTCGGGGCGTTGCAAGGTGACGACATTTTCGACCACTACACCTTCACGGCGAATGAGGGAGACAACGTCGAACTCACTGTATCCTCTTCAGCACTGAGTCCCTTCAGTAACCTCAGCCCTCGGCTGAAGTTGTTCGATCCCTCGGCGGCGCTCGTAGCGAACGATGAGAATCTGGATTTTGACGGACAGGCCGGCCTGATTTACACGGTACCCGTCGGAGCCGCTGGGCTGTATCGGGTCGTTGTAGAAAAGAATTCTGGTGAGGGTGAGTATGTGCTGACCGTGAATGGAGCAACTGGAGGATCAGCGCCCTTCACGGTAACAGGAACCGCCCCCTCAAGCGGAGCTGCGCTGAGCGTATTCGGTTTTCAAGTTGATTTCTCCGAGCCGCTTCTTCAAACGAGTGTTCAGGGCGATGAACTGTTTGTGAATGGCACAGCAGAGTTCGGAATATATGGTGTAGATCCCGACACTATCGGGTTTTACCCGTACCTCACCAATCACCCCGACGGTCTGTACACCGTCACGTTACTGGCTGGGGTGTTGACCAGCATTTCCGGAAAGCCCAACGAGGAGTTTACGGCGACGTTTGTTCTCGATACAGCCGGGCCTCGAGTGATTGAGAGTTCACTCCACGATGGAGACGTCTTGCTTCCCGGCCCACTCGTTGCGTCCATCCACTTCAGTGAGGCTCTGGCAACCGACGGCCTTGGACCGGAAGACGTGCTGTTGGTGGACACCTTGAGTGGGACGACCTTCTCTCCCTCAGACTTCGTGTACGACGCAGAAACCAGCGCCGTCACCCTGACCTTGGGGAGCCTTCCGGAAGGCTCCTACACGCTCACACTGCTCAGTTCGAGCACGGGCTTTCGTGATGTAGCGGGAAATTATTTGGATGGCAGCCCGAGTTCGCCCCTGCCCTCCGGCGACGGCGCGCCAGGGGGCGACTTGGCCGTCCACTTCGCTGTGGACGTGACCAGCGCGCCCTTGGCACCCCTGTTTCCGTTCCACCTAGCCGGCTCTCGAATTTCGTCCACCAATGGGTCCATCTCCGGCGTCTTCCACGCGAGCGGAGACATAGATGCCTACACCGTAGATCTTGATCCTGGCCAAACGGTGACCGCGCGCTTGATTCCGACGAACCCCTCGAGCGTGATGGGACAGATCGAACTGGCGGATGTTACCGGCACGATCGCGACTGCCACGGCGGGCGCGGCTGGTGAGTTTGTGTTACTGCAGACTGCCCCTGCCACGGCGGGTGGTCTCTACACGCTTCGCTTCAAGAGTCTGGCGGGCACG
>JACRLS010000202.1 GCA_016235225.1 Nitrospirota bacterium
TCCGGTATTGCGATGAGGTGATGGACGTGAAGGCCCTCGCGCCGGTGGGGCGCGGGACCATGACGGAGATCAAGCACTTCACCACCCACGAGCTGGACTGCGAATTCTGCGGCGGATGCATCCAGATCTGTCCGGTCGGGGCGATCACCAGCCGGCTCTCCATGTATGAGTTCCGGCCCTGGATGCTCAAGCGCACCGACTCGGTCTGCGGGTATTGCGGGGACGGGTGCCGGCTCACTTTCCAGACCAAAGGCAACGAGCTGGTCGAGGTCAACTCCTCCCACGGCGCAGGACGGAACAATGGGGACCTCTGCGCCAGGGGGTACTTCGGCTACCATGTCAGTACCAGTCCGAACCGCATCCGGATACCGCTCATCCGGCGGAACGGCCGGCTGGAAGAGGCGACCTGGGAAGACGCGCTGGAATATGCCGCGGAGGCCGCGCTTCAAGTCAAGCTGAAGCACGGGGCCGGAGCCTTTGCCGGCCTCATTACGGCACGCTGCACCAACGAAGACCTGTTCGTCTTTCAGAAGTTCATGCGTCTGGTTCTGGGCTCCAATACATTCGACAGCAGCGCCCGATACGGCCACATCAACGGGACCCGCGCCCTCCATCGCGTCCAGGGCACCCATCGGTGGAGCGTCTCGTTCGATGATATCGCGACGGCGGAAGCGATCTTGTTGATCGGCTCGAACCTCACCGAGGCCAACCCGATTACCGGCCTCAAGGTGAAAGAGGCCGTGAAGAAACATGCGGCCACTCTGATCACCGTGGAAAGCCTCGTACCCGCCGTCGGCACCTTGAGTAATGTCGCCAACCTCTCGTCGCACCACTTTGTTGCCGCGCCGCCGCAGTTCAAGGCCGTCGTGCTCGGCCTGATCAAAGCCCTCGTGGAGGAAGGATTGGTCGCGCTGCCGTTGGATCAACGCGCGCCCGGCTATGTCCAGGCGGTCAGTGCGGCGGTGCGGGGTCTCTTCTGGCCGGCGCTGGAGCACGCGACGGGGACGTCGGCCGACGCCCTGAGAACCGCGGCGCGTGCCTTTGCGCGGAGCAGCCGGGCGGTGATCCTCATCGGCCAGGGTGTCCTCCGGACGACCGGCGGCTCGGACCTGGCGACCACACTCCTGGACCTGCTCCTCTTGACCGGCCATCACGATCGACCGGGCTGCGGTCTCGCACCGCTTGCCGAGGAGAACAACGAACAGGGCGCGGTTGAGATGGGGGCCCTTCCTGAATTCCTACCCGGGGGGTTTTCGGTGACCGACGCCGGCGCCAGGGACCGTTTGACCGCTTCGCGGAAGGAAGAGCTCCCGAAAGGGCCGGGCCGGAGGCTCATGGAGATTCTTGACGAGGCCCGCGAGGGTCGGGTGAAGGCCGCCTTCGTGGTCGGCGAAAATCCTGTCGCCTCGCTGCCGCCGGCCGCCAAGGCGCAGGAGGCCCTAGCCACGTTGGACTTGCTCATTGTCCATGAATTGTTTATGACGGAGACGGCCCGGATGGCCCACGTCGTCTTCCCGGCTTGCTCCTACGCAGAAAAATCGGGCACCTTTACCAACCAGGAAGGCTTCGTTCAACCCGTGCACCAGGCCATCGATCCGATCGGCGAGAGCCGGCCGGACTGGGAAATCCTGTCGGCGTTGTCGGTGTTGATGCGCGCCCCCATCGAATACGGTGACGCCAAGGAGATCGGAAAAGAAATTCGGCACATCGTTCCCGGCTTCGGACTGTTAGGACCGGGCGCCAAGCCGGCCAAGGCGGACCAGGCGGTCGTGGATCGGTACCTGCGGGAAGGCTATCAAGAGGATCTGGGTCCGCGCTATGCTCTCGGAATCACGGAGCCGGAGGTTCGAGGTTTGAGGACCGAGGCGACACCCTCCACCGGCTCGACTGAGCTCGCCGAAGTCCTCCACCATCCAGCCTCCAACTCGACGATACTCGTGACCCTGGTCGTCGGACAGACGCTCTTCCACTCCGGAAAGTTTTCCACGCAGGCCAAGGGATTGATTCAGATCCAGTCAGCGGGGGCGCTTTCGTTGAGTCCGGGAGATGCGGTCCGGATCGGTATCCGGGATGGCGAGCAGGTCCAAGTTTCCACCGATCTGGGGCAGGTGACGACGGCGATCAAGATCGTGGACCGGATGCCCGACGGCGTGGCCTTCTTTCCCGAGCATTTCGATCAGGACATTCGTCAGCTCTTCAACGTGACGGTCGATCCGAAGACCGGTGTGCCCTATTGCAAAACGGCGCAAGTGACCATCCAGAAAGCGACAGGCAATGGGCGAGAGGCTATAGGCAATGGGTAAGAGAGAGATCTCTTACCTATAGCCCATAGCCTTTTGCCTCTAGCCCAGGAGAACGAAGCATGACTGAGGTGACCATTAAGTTAGCCTTTTCCCTGGCCCAAATCGCCGTCGTGATGGGGATCGTCCTCTTGACGGTCATGGCCTAGACCCTCGCCGAGCGGAAGGTCCTCGGCTGGATGCAGGACCGGATGGGTCCCATGGAGGTCGGGCCCTATGGGCTGCTCCAGCCTATCGCCGACGGGCTCAAGCTGTTTTTCAAGGAGGACATCGTCCCGGCCGGCGCCAATAAGTTCCTGTTCAGCCTGGCGCCGATCCTCGCGCTCGTGCCCGCGCTCATCGGCTTCGCGGTCGTGCCCTTCGGTCCGAACCAGACCATCGAGCTGTTCGGCATCCAATTCAAGCCGTTCGTCATCAGCGACATCAACATCGGGATTCTGTACATCCTGGCGTTCACGTCCATCGGGGCCTACGGCATCATCCTCGGCGGGTGGGCCTCCAACAGCAAATACTCGCTCCTGGGGGGACTCCGGTCGGCCGCGCAGGTAATCAGCTATGAATTGAATGTCGGGCTCGCGATTGTCGGCTGCATTCTGCTGGCCGGTTCGCTCAGCCTCGTGAAGATTACGGAAGCCCAGTGTTGCTACTTCTGGAACTGGTTTGCCATCGCTCCGCTCCCTGATTCTGGTGTCCTGCATCGCGGCCGCCCTCTTCCTGGGGGGCTGGAATGCGCCGGCGCCTTTTTTGCAGTTCCACGGCTCGCTGGAGAGCCTGTCCTGGCTCTCCGGCGTCATGTGGTTCGCCGTCAAGGTGTACTTCTTCCTGTTCCTGTTCTTCTGGCTGCGGGCGACGCTGCCCCGCTTGCGCTACGATCAACTGATGCGGTTCGGCTGGAAGGTCATGTTGCCGATTGCTCTGGCGAATATTTTGATCACGTCGATCGCGGCGTATCTCTTCCAGGGAAAGTAGGAAGGACGAATTGGTGATTTGGTGAAGTGGTAAGTCAGAAAATCAGAAACTTCGCCAAATCACACAATCACAAGATCACCAAATGCGGAACTCATTCAAGGCCTGGCTCAAGACCATCATCTTCTACGAGATTCTCGTGGGGATGAAGGCCACACTGTCACATCTGCTGCGGTATCGCCCCATCACGCTGCAATACCCGCATGAGAAACGGACGCTGCCCGACAACTATCGCGGCATGCTGGCCCTGCTCCGGTACGAGGACGGCACGGAAAAATGCGTCGGGTGCGACCTCTGTGAAGCCGCCTGCCCCTCCCGCGTCATCAAAGTCATCAGTGCGGAAGTACCCGGCGAGCCGGCCAAACGCTATTCCAAGGAATATTACATGGACATGACCCGCTGTCTGTTCTGCGGGCTCTGCGTCGACGCCTGTCCGGTGGATGCGCTGGGCATGACGCGCGAGTTCGAGTGGGCCGTGTACGACAAGCGTCAGCTCCTGCTGAACAAACAGCAATTGCTCGCCATCGGCGACCGATCTTTCCCGGTCCGCGAGAAGCGCATTGAATTCCAACATCCGAACGTCGCCTTCTTCAACGTGGCGTTCAAGCAGCTCCCCGAGAAGAGCGGGCCATCCCGGTGAGCCTTCTCTTCTTCTTCTACTTTGCCGCTGTCATTGTCGGCACGGGGATTCTGGTCGTCTCCCTCCGGAACCCCGTGTATAGCGCCCTGTCGCTACTGATCCTCTTTTTTCACGTCGCCGGCCTCTATGTGACGTTGCATGCGGAATTTCTCGCGGCGGTTCAGGTGATCGTCTACGCCGGCGCCATCCTCGTGCTCTACCTCTTCGTGGTCATGCTGTTAAGCGTGAAACGCGAGGACCGGTACCACGGCCAACTTCCCGTCGCCGGTCTGCTGGGCGTGACCGTGATGACCGAGGCGGTCCTGCTTTTCGCGTCCCGAAGCGGGTTCGCGGGAGCCGAGTCTTCTCCGGCAGAACCGCTGGCCGAATCGGCGGGGAATACGGAAACGATCGGCGAGGTCCTCTATTCGACGTATCTGTTTCCGTTTGAAGTGGCGTCGTTGATCCTGCTGGTCGCCATGATCGGCGCGATCATCCTCGCGAAACGCGATCTGTTTGAGCGCGAGCAGTAGGATCAATGGTCATCAGTCAATAGTCAATGGTGTAGAGTAAATGCTGGCTTCAAGTGAGTTCTTAACCCGATGACCAATGACGAGTGACCAATGACCATTCCTCTCAGCTACTATCTGATCCTGAGCGCCATCCTGTTCGTGACCGGGATGGTGGGCGTGCTGATTCGCCGGAACATCATTATTATTTTGCTGTCCGTCGAGCTCATGCTCAATGCGACCAATATCAATTTCGTGGCCTTTTCCCATTATGCGAACAGCGTGGCCGGCCAGGTGTTCGTGTTTTTTGCGCTGACCGTGGCGGCCGCC
>JACRLS010000203.1 GCA_016235225.1 Nitrospirota bacterium
CAGTTGATGAGTCCCAAGAACATCCCTTCCCGGTGACAGGACATTCCCAAGCCGACCGAGATTGCGTGGTTGTTCGAGTCGGGGACGACCGGATTGTAGGACCGGTCGGGCACCGGGCTTTCCGAAAACCAATAGCCCGCGCGCAGGGCAATATCCCACTGCGGCAGGATCGGAGCGTTCAGCCACTTGTACTCCGTCCCTATCATCGTCGTGAGCGAGTGCTTCCACTGTTGTGTGAACGGGATTGTGCTGCCGGTGGAGAGGTGCACGTCCGTATTCTTGATGGCATTCCAACCTGTCCAATCCATGTCCCATTCCAGCTTCCATGCCCGTTGGTGATCACGAAACGGCCACCAGGCGATCCCGCCCGTGAGAATCTGCGGCAGCACGAGTGTGGTTGAGGCGCGGGACAGCGTGGTCCCATTCGCCAGAAACTCGCCATTGAGGTGGAGCGTCGCCTGGCTGCGGTAGACCAGGCCAAAGTTCAGCAGGGGTTTCCCCTCGTCCGTCCGAATGGGCGTGGCCATCAGGCTGACGTTGAACCCGGTCGCGGTTCCCTTTCCGTTGATCTCAATGGGGGTCCCGCCCGCCGGTAACCCTGCCCCGCCAGACGAAATAAGATGAGTTTCGTACTGTCCCTCGCCCCAGAAATTGAAGAAGGTATAGACGTCTAGTCCCAGTCCGACTGAAAGCCGATCGTTCACCTTGTATGCCACCGTCGGCTTCACGTCGATGAGTTCCAACGCGGCGCGGGTAACGGCGGTGGCAAAGGGACCGCTTGCGGGATACTGATAGAGCGTCCCGAAGGGGGAGAGGACGGCAAGACCCGCCGACAGTCCGCCGGGTGTCGGGAGCCCGAGGTCTTTGAGGTTGGCCGTGAGGTAGAAATTGGACGGAGGCGGGAAGGCGGCGCTGCCGCCGAAGTCCCCACGGGCGGTCCCGCCCGTGCTGTTCCTGAATTGGGTGGAGCCGCCGATCAACGTGGTGCCGACCATGAGCTGCATGCCGCGGAGTTGCGTCATGCCGGCGGGGTTGTAATAGATCGCCGACGCATGATCGGCTTGCGCCGTGAACGCATCCGACTGTCCTGCGGCCGAGGCGCTTTGGTCGTAAATTCGGAACCCCGCCGCGCCCGCAGAAGTGGGATCCAGCAATGCCACCACGACTCCGACGACTACCCATGCCCTTACATGCATGACGTGATGGTGGTCCGTGGTCCGTGGTCCGTGGACCGTGGACAGGAGGCACGGCGGAAAATCCGTGGTCAGGGGGAAATGGTCAGTGAAGGAGGAATGACTGCTTTCACTGACCACAGACCACCGACCCCTATTCCTTCCGACCACCGACCACTCTTTCCTATCGTTCCACTGACCCCTGACCACTGCCATTCACCTCTTCAGGGTCAGTGTCGCTCCCGCTGCATCAGTTTGTCCGTCCAGGCCAGCATGATGGCGGACCCGATGAACGTCATATGGATGAAAATCTGCCATTGGACCCGCTCCAGATCCATGTTCGAGATGTTGACGAAGGCCTTGAGCAGATGGATGCTGGAGATCCCGATGAGCGAAGCGGCCAGCTTCACCTTGATGGTCCCCGGATCGACGTGGGTCAACCAATCGGGCCGGTCCCGGTGGGAATCCAGGTCGAGCTTGCTGACGAAGGTGGCGTAGCCGCCGATGACGACCATCGTGAGGAGGTTGGCCACCATCGTGATGTCGATCAGAGACAGCACGCTCAACATGAAGACGGTTTCTTCGAGATGGCCGATCTCCCGCACCATCTCGATCAGCTCGGTGAGGAATTTGTAGGCGTAGAGCAGCTCGGCCATGATCAGGCCGGCATAGAGCGGCGCCTGAATCCAGCGGCTGGCGAAGACGACGACCTCAAAGGCCGTTTCAAATTTGCTGGGAGTATCCGGACCGGCCCCCATCGGGGCCATAGCAGTCTCTGACGGCATGCTCACGTTCGACATAGGTCCTCCTTGTGGTTGGAAATGGGATGCCTCTGATTCATGACAATGGGAAAGCCGGCAGGGGCGGATCGGCGGGTATCGTCTTCGATCACGCCGACGTTATCCTAGTCAAGCGGTGGGGTCAAGGCAACCAGATCAGCGCTCGCGAATGACGTCGTCCGGCAGCTCGTTCGGATTGTCGCCGGGGGTCGGCGGGAAGTGCCGGGCGAGGAGGTCGCCGCATGAAGCAATCGCGTCGCACAACGCGTCGGTCGGGCGGTTCCCACGAATGCCCGCGACGATCGTCCGAACGATCCTGTCCCAAGTCTCGGGCGACACGCGCTCATTGATCGCCCGGTCGGCCAGAATCTGGACGCGCCGCTCCAACAAGGACAAGAGGATCAGAACCCCGGTCGCCTCGCGCGTCCGGTGGAGGCCCTGTTCGTAGAAGGCCAGTTCGGCTCGCCGTCGCACTTTGTCGGCCATGCGATGGTCGGTGACCAAGAAACGAATGCCCCACGGCCGGTTCCCCACATAGTGTCCGATCACATAGGCGGCGACGACAGCCACCATGACCACCCAGGGGTGAAACTCGCTGACCGCCCTGGCGCCCCAGCCGACTTCCGCCGTCAGGAAGATCGTGAGCGTCAGCAGCGCTGCCAGCAGTCCTCCTCGATGGGCCGCTTCGCGATACACCGCTGAGCGTGGGACGATCATCGGGACGATTTCCCCTCGCGTCCGACGCTCCGCGGCCCGCACCGCCGCTCTGATTCTTGTCAAATCCTGTTCAGAGAACATCAGTTATCCAAGAATGTGGTCAGTGGTATCGGAGAAAGATAGTGGTCAGTGGTCTGTGTCCGGCGAACGGAACACAATTCTTCACTCACCACCATTCACTGTCCACCGACCACTCACCACCGACCCCTAATCCCTCAGACCACCGACCACTCGTTCACCACTGTCCTGACGCTCCCCCGCCGCCGAAGTCTCCGCCGCCGCCACTGAAGCCTCCGCCACTGCCGGAGAATCCGCCTCCGCCGGACCAGCCTCCAGTCCAGCCGGAGTCCAAGCCTGATCGCGTTCGACCTCTCGCCCCGGCCTGTGGTTCAAGTCCGGCAGCGGCTTGTGCCAGGAAAAAAGAGAACAGGAGCGTCAGCCCCGCCCCGGCCGCCGCCCAGAGCAACCCGGCCTGAAGGGCAGAAAAGAAGGTGACCAGGCCACCGACCACGATTCCTCCACGAGAAGACAGGCCTGCCATCGTGCCGAACACGACCCCAATGAAGATAGGGAAAATGAGGAGGAGCAAAGGGTGGGCGCCGAATGGGCCGGCAGGCTGCGCGGATTCGGCCGGTGCGCTGTAGGTGCCTTGAATGGTTCCGAGCACCGCCGTCACTCCGGCGGTGATTCCGCCTGCATAGTCCCCGGTTCGGAACTTCGGAACCATTTCCTGACGAATAATCCGGGACGCGCGTGCATCCGTCAACGTCCCTTCGAGGCCGTAGCCGACTTCGATCCGGACTTTCCGGTCGTCAGGAATGACCAGGATCAAGACCCCGTTGTCCGTCCCTTTGTGCCCGAGGGCCCAGGTGGTGGCGACGCGGTGAGAAAAGTCTTCTAAGGAGTCGCCCTGTAAGGATGGCACGGTGAGCACGGCGACCTGATTCGTCGTCTGCATCTCATGCGCCTGGAGATCCGCCGAGAGGGTGGTTTCGAGATCAGCGGGGAGCAGATCGGCCACATCGACGATTCGGCCTGTCAGCGGCGGCACGTCGAGAGCGAGCGCGGCGAGCGGGCAGGCTAAGGTTAAGGCTAAGGTAATAATTGAGGCGTAGGACATCTTTTTCTTCGAAGTCCTCAACCTCAACCTGAACCTCAACCTAGAATTTCACCGCCGGCGGCGTGCTCACGGCCTTCTCATCGGTGACCGTGAACTGCGGTTTGACCTCCATGTGGAGGAGGAACCTCGCCGTCAGATTCGTCGGGAAGTATCGGACCGCCTTGTTGTACTCCGCCACTTTGTCGATGTAGCGTTTGCGCGCCACCGTGATCCGGTTCTCCGTCCCCTCGAGTTGGCTTTGGAGGTCCCGGAAGTTCTGGTTGGCTTTGAGGTCGGGGTACTGTTCCGCCACGGCGAGCAGGCGGCCCAGCCCCGCCGACACCTGCGCCTGGGCGTCGAGGAATCTCTTGAAGGCCGCCTCATCCTTAAGCAACTCCGGCGTGGCTTTGATACCGGCCGCCGCCGCCCTCGCATTGGTGACGGCTTCCAGCGTTTCGCGCTCGTGGGCCGCGTAGCCTTTGACGGTTTCGACCAAGTTTGGAATCAGATCCGCCCGTCGCTGATATTGATTGAGCACTTCGCTCCAGGCCGCATTCGTCTCTTCATCGAGCCCCTGGATGGTGTTATAGCCGCATCCGCTCATCAGCATCAGACAGGCGGCGAGCACCGCCGCCGGAGTCCGGGTGGTCATCATGTGCATGGTGTCGCGTCCCTCCTTGTCATCACAGTCGATCGCGTGTCGTCCGGAGACTGTACACGCTCGAAGCCAGACGTTCAATGCCTGGCTTGGGCGCTCACGGCGGCTTGAAGCCGAACAAAATGAGCTTCCAAGTCACGTCTGAGAAACGTGGTGAAGAGCCAATCCGGTACCCAATCCTTCGGTTGCAGCTCCATCTCAAGGGTCGCCGTGGTCCTCTGTCCGTTCTTATCCGGTGAGAGGCGCCAGGATCGGGTGTATCGATGAAAGTCTCCCTCGATGAGCGTGGTTTCGAGAAGACCCGGTGTGGGCTCTCGTGTTTCCGTGATCAAGTGCAGTTCGCCCGGGAGAATGTGGCGGGATGCCCAGAGGTCCGTAATGACCCCATGCGCCTCTCGCCGGATGTCGACGATCCGAAGGCCCGGCGGAAAGAGATCGGGCCAGTGCTCGTAGTCGGTCAGCACCGCGCGGGCGATCTCGGGGGGACCGGGGAGTTCGAGTCGGGCGTAAACCCGAGCGAGCCCGTCCGGCAAGACTTGGATGTCCAGAGAAAATGAGGGGGCGGGAGTTTCAGCCGTTGCGCCGGGGGAGCCGGTCAGCCACAAGACGGCCAGCCCGGCGAGCGGGCAGGCCAAGGTTAAGGTTGAGGCTAAGGTCATGATTGAGGCGTAGGACATCTTCTTCTTCGAAGTCCTTAACCTCAACCTGAACCTCAACCTAGAATTTCACCGGTCGGCGGCGTGGGCGGATAGGCTACGCCGTTCGTTGGAGGAGCTCTCTGACCTGCTTCAGCAGTTCGTCACGCTCGAACGGCTTTTCCAGTGTCCGGGATGCGCCCAGGTGTTTCGCCGCCGGAAGCAGGTTGGTCAGCTTCGCGGCGCCCCCACCCGTGATGGCAATGATCTTGGATTGAGGATCGAGCTTCCGTAAGGTCGTGATGACTTCAAATCCGTCCATCTCGGGCATGAGGACATCCGTGATGACGAGATCGGGACGCAGTGCCTTCCAGCTCTTCATGGCGTCTTTTCCGTTGGTGGCCTCTCGCACGCGGAATCCGGCCACCTCCAGCATTTTCCGGAGCATGGCGCGCACCTGCGCGTCGTCTTCTACGATGAGGATGTCGGCGGAAACCGATTCCGGCGTGTCAACCATACGATAATGTATCTCCTATACCTTATCGCAATGGCGGATTCAAGGCCTGCCGAATGGCCTGGTCCAGCTCCGCCACTTCCAATGGTTTCATCAGGAAGGCCGAAATTCCAAGTTCCCGCGCCGTTTGTTCGCTGAATCCCTGCGTATAGCCCGTGCAGAGAATGACGGGAAGATCCGGTCGGATCCTTCTCAGCTCCCGTGTCAGGGCTTCGCCGGTCATCCCCGGCATGGTGTGGTCCGTCATGACTAGATCGAAGGCGTCGGGGGTGTTCCGGAACTGCCCCAGGGCCAGAACCGGGTCCGTCATGGCGGTGACGCGGTAGCCCAGGGTGCCCAGCATCTGTTCCGCGAGGCGGGCCAGCATGGTCTCGTCGTCCACAAACAGAATCCGTTCCGATCCCCCGCGGACTGCGGTCGTCGAGTCGACAGCGGGGTCTGCGACCGAGACGAGTTTCGGGAGATACACCGAGAAGGTGGAGCCCCGACCCTGTTCGCTCTGGGCGGTGATCGTCCCCCGATGACTGGTGACGATTCCCAGTGCGGCGGACAGCCCGAGTCCGGTGCCTTCGCCGACTTTCTTGGTCGTGAAGAAGGGATCGAAGATGCGAGCCAGTACCTCACGCGTCATGCCGACACCCGTATCTCGAACCGTCAGGCAGATGTGAGGCCCCGGCTTCAGTGGGGGATGTGCCGTCGCGAACGGTTGGCGCACCTCGACTTCCTCGAGGCATATCTCCAGTGTGCCGCCCCTCTCCTGCATCGCTTGGGCGGCATTGGAGCACAGATTCATGATGACTTGCTGCAATTGGGTGGGATCGGCCAGCACTCGGCTTCCCGCAGCGCGCAGTTCTACACGCATATCGATGGTCGTCGGGATCGACGCGCGAAGCAGGGTCGTGGCTTCCTGGAGCGGTTGATCCATCGCAATGACGTCCCGTTGTGGCTCCCGTTGCCGGCTGAACGCCAGGATCTGCTGAATCAAGCCTTTTCCGCGCCGCCCCGCCACGAGCACTTGATCCAAGTTCTGCCTGGCTCGGCTGCCGGACGCGACCCCGTCCTGGGCCAGCTCGGTGTAGCCGATCATGGCGGCGAGAATGTTGTTGAAGTCATGCGCGATGCCGCCGGCCAGCGTGCCGATGGCCTCCATCTTCTCGGCCTGCCGCAGGCGCTGTTCGAGCAGCTTGCGTTCCGTGACGTCCTCCGAGATGCCGAGCAGAAACTGGGGTCGGCCCGTCTCATCCACCAGCGGGATTTTCTTCGTGTGGAGATAGCGAGTCCCCCCGGTCTTGGTCTGGATCGGTTCTTCGGGAATATCCATGAGGCGGCCCTGTGAGAGCACTTCCCGGTCCTTGGCGGTAAAGGAGTCGGCTTGCTCTTTGGGGAAGAAATCATAATCGTTCTTGCCGAGCATCTCCTGGCGAGGGATACCCAAGAGGTCTTCACCGGCTCGGTTGAATTGCACGAACCGGAGATCCTCGGCGTCCTTGACAAAGATCATGTGGGGCAGGTTTTCGAGGATCGACGCGACAAGGCGTTCCGACCGATCAGCTTGTTGCTCCAATTGCTTGCGCTCGGTGATGTCCCGCATGAAGCAATGGTGGCCGAGGAGTGTTCCGTCCTTACCGGTTCGTTTGACCATCAGGACATGCTTGAAGAATAACGAGCCGTCTTTTCGCACCGCCTGTGCCTCGAATTCTCCCTTGCCCTCCGACAACATTCGCTGGTAGGCCTCGAACGCCATCTTCCTATCATCAGGGGCGACTGTCGGTGTCCAGTCCGCGCCGATGAGCTCGCTGCTCTCATAACCCAGCATTCGCGCATACGCTTCGTTGACGCTCTCGTACCGACCCTCGGGATTCAGGAGCGAGATGCCCGGCATGGCGTTCGCGAGCGCGAGGTGCATTTCCTCCAGCCCCTCCTCCGCCTGTTTCTGCTCGGTGATGTCTTCACAGACGATGAGGGCGACTGGCCCGTTTCCTGCTGCTGCTGGTAACACCCGCACCGACTCTCTGACCCAGAGGAGCGTTCCATCCTTCCGCACTTTGCGGAATTCCCATCGGCCCACGCGCGTGGGATCAGCAAAGGCCGCGATCAGGCCTTGGCTGACGGCTTCCCGATCGTCCTCAAGAACCACGGTCAATACCGAGCCGCCGATCAATTCGTCAGGCCGGTAGCCCAACTGTGTGGCGCCGAACCGATTGACGGAGAGGACCGTTCCAGCCGTATCCACCGTGAAGTACATCGAAGGATTATCGTCATAGAGCGACCGAAACCGCTCTTCACTCCGTCTCAGCGCCTCTTCCGACTGCGTCCGTCCGGTGACGTCGCTGAGCGAAAAGACAAGCAGTTCCACCTCGCCGGTGGCATCAAGAATCGGAACCAGCGACCAATCCCAGTAGGTGGTCCCCCACTCGGGATGGTCGGGAAACACAAATGGGCGAGCCAGAATCTGGAACGGCGTTTTCGTGGCCCGGACCTGCTCAAAAATAGCTTGGGCGTCGGAAGGGTAGAATTCGAAATGATTGTGTCCGGGGAATTCCGAGACCTCTCGGCCACAGGCTTTGGCGTACATATCGTTGACACGGATGAAATTGAAATCACGATCAAGAATCACAAGGCAGGCCGGCGCGAACTTCCAGAAGCTTTCGAGCAGTCGCGCCTGGCGACGGGCCTCCTGCTCCGCTTCCTTTTGTTCCGTGATGTCAATGCAGGATCCCACGAAGCCTCCGAACGTGCCGGTGGATGAGTGCCTGGCCACACCCGCGTCTCGAATCCACCGGTACTCGCCGTCGGTTCGCCGGAGCCGGTACTCCATGGTGAAGGGGCGCCGTGCATCGAAGGCCGTCGCATAGATGTCCAAGCAACCTTGGAGGTCGTCCGGATGCACGGCTTGGGCCCAGCCGTCGCCCATCTCCTCCCCCGGCCTCCGACCGGTAAAGTCCGGCCCAGGTTTATTGAAGTAGGTGCGCAGTTTGTCAGGCCCGGACATCCAGATCATCACGGGGGCCGAATCGGCCGGCTCGTGAAACAGTAATTCACTCTCCTGAAATTGTTTGACCATCTTTGCGCCGGCAGCGACGGTCTCTTCGAGGGCAGCGACGTTTTGCCGGAGCGCTTGGACTTCGGCTAACAGCTCATCTCAGGCCTTCTCGGTGTCGATCGGCATGATAGGGCTCCCGGCAGAGGGGTGGGGGCAAACGGGGTCAGTATACTACGATTCGCGGCGAGGACGAAGGCGAAGAGGATAACAGAGTGGTCAGCGGGCGTTTTCGGAGGCGGGAGCGGCAAGCGGGCAGACCAAGGTTAAGGTTGAGGCTAAGGTCATGCTTGAGGCGTAGGACATCTTCTTCTTCGAAGTCCTTAACCTCAAACCTTAACCTCAACCTAGAATTTCACGGCCGGCGGCCACATGGACGTGCGTCACCGTGCGACTCGGGATGATTCCTCAGAGGGGGGAGGGCCACGGCACGAACAGGTCACGCCAATCGGTGGGCAGATCATCAAGGGCTCGGGTGATCGTGCGTGGCGGGGCGGAAGGGGCTAAGGTTGAGAGATCAACAACCCACGGCGTCGGATAGGATTGCCCAACAGGATCAGCGAGCACCTTGACCGTGGGCTTCAGCCGTGCCTCAAGGTTCACGGCGATGACGACACCCCGTTCCCCGGTGTTCAGTTCCACCACCGTGCCGATCGGATAGACCCCGATGCATTGGATCAAGCGCTCGACCACGGATCGATCGTAATGAGTCTGGCGTTCGTGCTCGTAGACCCGCACCATGGCCTGTCGTGCCGTGAGGGGGGGGCGATTCCCGCGACGGCTCACCATGGCATCATATTCATCCACCAGGCCCACGATCTGGCTCGGTAGGCTGATCTGCGCTCCTTGGAGCTTGGATGGATAGCCGGAGCCATCGAGGCGCTCGTGGTGCTCCACGACGATACGTCGTGTCGTCTCGGGCGCGTCTCCGGCGCGGGCGAGGAGATTGGCCCCCAACCGGGGGTGAGTCATCATCAGTTGACGTTCCTCTCTCGTATAGGCCCCTGCCTTCTCAAACAAGCTTGGGGGCAAGCGAAGCTCCCCGACGTCGTGCAGCAAGGCACCCAGACCGAGCTGTTTGACGGTGGGCATGTCGAATCCATGCGCGAGCGAGAGAGCGAGTGACAGGACAGCGACATCGAGGGCATGCGCGCAGGGATCTCTATCAGACCGCTCCATCCGGGAGATCTGTGCCAACAGCATCATGGCCGTTCGATGCCGCACCAGTTCCGTGAGCAAATCGTCCAGGGCTTGGACTAGCCCGGAGAGGTCGAATGGAGCGCCGGTCTTGACCCCATCGAACAGGCGCTGCAAGGCCTGTCTTGCTTGGTCGCGAACGGAACCCGCGGCGGCCATCTCCTCCGCAAGGCTGCCTGCGTGCGACGTCTCAGTGGCAATAGGCGCGACCGTTGGCTCAGGTTCCAAGGGCCTCATGCCGGCCGGCGTCGCGGCTTCCACATCCAGCCCCTTGGTTGGGTCGATGGACAGTGTCCGGACCCCCGCGTGCTTGAGACGCGCGATATCCTCCTGGTCCTTAATCAGGAAATGATGACGCACGAAGGGAGTTTCAAGCCAGGAGCGATCAAGGCCGACCACAAACATGCCCGGCTTCAGCTCTGCAATGGAAATGCGCCTCGTGCTCATCGGTCTTCCGCAGGTCGGCTGCCGACTGATTTCGGGTGCTGCTCCATCATAAGTCCCTACTGTCCGGCACATCCGGCCTGACCATGCCGTTTGGTGGAAGCACTCCCTTCCTATGCTATCGGCAGAACAGTGGGGAGCTTGATGCGAGTCTGGATGGAATCCGATGAGCTCGGGGAGCGGGGTCAAAGGGACATCGGTGATGGTCGGTGAGGGGGCGCGTGGACCATCAGGGCCTAGTGCGTCGGGTCATGACGGTCCTCGCCGGCGGACATGGAATGCTTCCGGGGCCTATGCCGGCCGGATCCTTTGACAGCGCATACCTTCGCGTCGCGAGGACAGGGATGATGCGAAATTCAATCATCACCGTCCTTCTTCCGTGGAGCCGAGGTCGTGATCAACACATCGGCAGCGATGGCGTACCCCGTGTCTCGGGTTTCCCCGGCAATCGGGGTGCCCATCCCTATGTAATACCCAGGGGCCTGTATGCTCGCGTGAACGACCACGTGATCCCCTGCGGCAACAACTGGCCCGGGATGGCGGGAAGTACAGACATCACCCATGAGGACTATGATCGAACCCGTTTCGTCTTCGAGGCGGAATTGGTACACGTTGCGGCAGGGCCAGCCCATAATATTATTGTTTGGTATCTGGTCGACCAGGTGGATCTCGTTGACCGTGCCGATCAGTGTCACGCGGCGTAAATGATACGTCTCAAAGTTCGCAAGGATCTTCCCAACATTCGTCACCTCCTCAGAGGCCATGGAAGGTGGAAGAGCGGGTGACAAGCTTAGGTAGAGAAGACAAGCAAGTGAAAACGTACGTTTTACCATCTGCGCCTAAGAGAAGTTCTTAACCTTCCTTCTGTCTAGAAAATGTGGGTCCTGTCGCCGAGCAGCCCGGGGACCCGTTGCTCCAATTCTTGCAACGGGTGAATGCTCACTCCACCCATCCCCCCGTAGGGGCCGTTGGGCCGACTGGAGCCATCGAGATCTGGGCTATGACATCGTGGCGTTCACCCGTCGTTCTCCCACTCGTCCCATTCATTACGCGCGGTGGGGCGCCCAGCTCGGCACCACCCGCATTTTCATCATGCATGGGTGAGGCAACGGTTCATGGGAACTACTTTGGTGCTCTTCTATCCGTCGCTTCCTTCGCATTGGCAGGCGGGGACATCTCGATGAATGAGACCGCTGTGGACGGCATTTTCAGTATTGTGTCGCTCGATGCCCTCCCCCTCTCGGAATCAACAGGTTTCCACTGCCAAGCAACGCACCAGTGCTGGACCTCAGTTCCCAGGTTGTATTGGATGGTGTCCCACCGGTGATAAGGATATTCCCCGTGTCATTCTGGACTTCCGCTCCGTCGAGAAGTAGTGACCAGTGAGAAGGGTTCCACTTGATATGAAACCACCTACGTTATTTCGAATTTCCCACGTTCCGGCAGACCCAGTTCCATCGGCTATATACACATTTCCGTTAGGAAGACCGATCGCGCAATGGCTGCCACGACTTGCCCATAATCCACCATTTGACACTAAACTGCCACTGCTACTCCTGATCTCCCAGGTTCCCGGCGAAGCAATCCCTCCTGCCAGAAGTACATTTCCTGTATTAAGAAGATTCGCACTATGATATGCCCTGCCTGCCCAGAGTGCGCCTGAACCCACAAGTGTGCCATTCGAGGACCGGATTTCCCAGGAACCACCCGACGTTTGTCCTCCCGTGATAATCACATTGCCGTTGCCCAATAGCGTGCATGAAAACCCGATGTCCCTCGTACTGGATAGGTTTCCGCTCCCAACAAGTCCTCCGCTATTATTCCTGATTTCCCAAGTGGACGCACCCACAACCCCACCTGCTATAAAAATGTTTCCATTATTCAGACGAACTGCGCAATGGCTGCTCCGATTCCCAGTCAAAGTGCCGTTTGAGACAAACCCCCCAGCGCTGTTACGAATCTCCCATGAATTATAGGAGTTTGTGTTATGCCCACCGGATACCAAATTGTTGTTTGCGTAACCGATCAAAGGTAATCCGAGCATGAGCACAATGGCAACCATCCCCCGTTGCTTCATCTTCGCCTCCTTACTCCTATCAAACTATTGACTGGGTGACTCTCTCTCTACATGAGAACTGGCCATCGAAATCTGTCTCAGTCTAGGAGAACATATTCAAGGGCCACGATCATTAGCTTATCATCTTTGCCGGGCACCAAAGTTCCCGACACCACCACATGGTCTCCGGATGAGAGGGAAGGAAACCTTTCAGGAGTTCCACAAGCACTCATGACCAAGACATCGAACAGCCCGTTATCAATCGTCATGCCGAAGGAATAGGAATTAAACCAGCCGGTCTCACAATGGAAGGTCGGCGAATCTAGAACCCTTATGGAGTCTGCGGTTCCGTGAATCGTCACGAATTGATGCATAAAGAACTCTGGGTACTCCCGAATGAGTTGAGGAAGAGTGAGAGCAATTGAAGAAGGTGGCAATGAACTTCTCGTTCTCTCTTCTTGGGTGTCTTGTACTTCACCGTGAACAGTACGTAGTGACGAATAGAGCGTTACGACTACGGCGAGGATGCAAACGATACAACTCCCTATGCGGCCCAGATGATACATTGTTCTCACCTCCTGCTACAAAATCCAAGCTGAGTCACACCATTACCATGACCCGATTGTCGCGTCAACGAAGCTCAATATACGAGAATGTCGATAAGTCCATTGAACCTCGATCTGGCGTGAGCATAAGTATGGCTCAACGCAGATTGGAGTGGGTGAATTCCGCTCATTTCCGAGGCAAGAAGGCGGTCAGAATCTTGAGCCGGAGCTACTCCTCATCCCGATAGCCATAGGCGCGTCGTTGAATCTCTCGGATCTTGTTGTTGAGCCCTTCGACGAAGCCGAGCTTGACCTTGTTGCGGGGCGTGCCATAGGCCGCGATGCCCTCCCAGTGCCGTTCGATCAGGGCGGCAAACTTCTCGAAGGGCCGGAGCCGTTGCCATTTGAGCTGCTCCTGCCAGCGGGTAAAAAACTGCCGCGCCCAGCCTTCGCGGCGATAGGCCCAGAGTTGTCCAAACTCCTCCTTGAGCAGGTAGGCCGTGGCCAGCCGCTTGTTGGCCCGCAGCAGCTTGCGGAGCGAGCGGCGGCCGGCCAGCGTGAGATTAGCGCGGTGGGAGAGCCGCGTGTCGCGCTGGCCTTTGATGAAGGCGCGGTCCTTCGCCGCCACTCGCTGATACTCGGCCCGGCGGACCTGATCCATCGCGTCGGCCAGATGACGCAGGATGTGGCACGTGTCGAACAGGATCTGGGCCTGCGGCGCATGGGTCTGCACCGAGTGGCGGAAGGCCTTCCACATGTCCATCACGGCCAGCCGAATCCGGGCCGTCTTCTGGGGGCCGAGGTCGAGCAAGACCCGGTCCAGGTCGGCGTTGGTCCGTCCCTGCCCCCCGACCCAGATCGGGCGTCCCCGCTCCAGGTCGCTGACCACCATGCGATACGTGTGGCCCTTCTTGATCGACCGTTCATCCACGCCAATGACCCGCGGCGCCGGCGGCGGCGTCTTGGCCAGCCAGGCCTGCATGTACCGCATGTCCAGATCCTTGACCGTGTGCTCATGCAGGCGCAGCATCTGGGCCGCGGACCTGTTCGACATGTCTCGGCACAAGGTGCCGACGTGGTGGGCGAACCGCTGTGTATAGCGGGGATTCTGCGCCAGCCAGTCCAGCCGCTCCACGTTCACCCCCTGACAGCGCGAGCAGGCCACCCGCCGTTGCTCAAAGGCCAGATAGAGGCGCCAACCGGCGGCATCGGTATCCCGCACGCGGCGCGTCGTGCGGTCGTAGAAGGCGCGGCGGCGGGTCCCGC